>NZ_JAMYTF010000027.1:0-89357 GCF_040322295.1 Mesorhizobium sp. M0159 | reverse complement strand
TGACTTTGGTGTTGCCGGTGCAGTCGAACGTGTAGTCGGCGCCGCCGATCTGGTCGGCGCCGCGCTTGGTCATGTTGACGAGATGGGCCACGACATCGCCGTCGATCTCCTTCGGATTGACGAAATGCGTCATGCCGAATTTCTCGCCCCAGGCTCGTCTGTCGTTGTTCAGGTCGACGCCGATGATCATGTCGGCGCCGGCAAGGCGCAATCCCTGGATGACGTTGAGGCCGATGCCGCCGAGGCCGAAGACTATCGCCGTCGCGCCTTGCTCGACCTTGGCCGTGTTGATCACAGCGCCGATGCCGGTGGTGACGCCGCAGCCGATGTAGCAGATCTTGTCGAACGGGGCGTCGGCATTGACCTTGGCCACCGCGATCTCGGGCAGCACGGTGAAGTTGGAGAAGGTCGAGCAGCCCATGTAGTGGAACAGCTTGTCCTTGCCGATCGAGAAGCGCGAGGTGCCGTCGGGCATCAAGCCCTGACCCTGCGTGGCGCGGATGGCGGTGCACAGATTGGTCTTGCGCGACAGGCAGGACGGGCACTGCCGGCATTCCGGCGTGTAGAGCGGGATGACATGGTCGCCCTTCCTGACCGAGGAGACGCCCTTGCCGACGTCGACGACGATGCCGGCGCCCTCATGGCCAAGGATCGCCGGAAACAGGCCTTCCGGGTCGGCGCCCGACAGCGTGAACTCGTCGGTGTGGCAGATGCCGGTTGCCTTGATCTCGACCAGCACCTCGCCATCACGCGGACCTTCGAGGTCGACCTCCATGATCTCCAGCGGCTTTCCGGCGGCAACGGCGACAGCGGCGCGCGTTTTCATCAGGCAATCCTCCCATGACGACCCATAGAGTTTCTCATTCCGCCATTGCTGCGGATGAGACCGCAACACGCTCATTCATCGCCGTATCCTCGAAAAGGCATAGGACTAAAGCAGACACGTAAGTCCACTTGCACGGCTTTGATAAATCTTGTGGCGTCCGCTAAGCTCATTGTGGGCACCTTGAATTCGCGCTGGTCCGGGAACAATCGGACTTTAGTGCAAGAATGGGCAGTTTTATCGATGACGAGCGCGGTGCCAGGCACTCTCGCGGCCTTTTTGTGCTTTTTTTTCCAGACCGCCAACGTTACAGGCGTGATGGCCCAAGAAGTGACGGGCAAGCAACCGGTCGCAGCCGACAGGCCGGAAAGAAAGATAACCGAAATCAGAATAGGTTATTTGCGGGCCTACGCGCCGCAACTGGCGCTTTCCCTGCTGGACCTGCCGCCACGCGACGAAGGTGTCGCCGGCGCCAATGTGGCGATCGGCGATAACAACACGACAGGAAAGTTCCTCAGCCAGAAATTCAGCCTCGACATAGCCGAGGTCAAGCCGGACGCCGACGCGGTTCAGGCGTTCAACGATCTGATTGCCAAAGGTGACCGCTATGTTGTCGCGGACCTCTCGGCCAGGCAATTGCTGTCGATCGCAGACATCGCCCGCGACAAGGGCGTTCTGGTCTTCAATGTCGGTGCTACCGACGACAGCCTGCGCGAGGAAGACTGCCGCATAAATATTTTCCATATCGCGCCGACGCGAAGCATGCTGGCTGACGCGCTGGCGCAGTATCTCGTGGTAAAGAAATGGCCGAATTGGGTGCTGCTCTATGGTTCGCATGAGCGGGATCATCTCTATGCGGCCGCGTTGCGCCGCGCGGCGGCCCGCTTCGGCGGTCAGATCGTCGCCGAGAAGGAGTTCAAAGACACCGGCACGGCGCGCCGCACCGACACCGGCGCCACGCAGATACAGCAGCAGATTTCCGTGTTCACGCAGGATCTGCCGGAGCATGACGTGGTGCTTGTCGCCGATGAGAGCGAGGTGTTCGGAACCTATGTGCCCTACCGCACCTGGACACCGCGGCTGGTCGCTGGCACGGCCGGTCTTGTCGCATCGTCCTGGCATCCCGCGAGCGAGCAATGGGGTGGCATTCAAATGCAAAGCCGTTTCCTGAGGACGACCGGCCGGCGAATGCTGTCCAAGGATATGTCGGCCTGGACGGCGGTGCGGGCGGTGGGCGAAGCCAGCACGCGGACCAATGGCGACGATCCGAAGAAGATCAGCGACTACATCGGCTCGGACGATTTCTCGGTCGCCGCCTTCAAGGGACAGAAGCTGACCTTCCGCCAGTGGAACCATCAGCTTCGCCAGCCAATCCTGCTCGGCGACACCAAATCCGTGGTCTCGACATCGCCACAGGAGGGTTATCTCCACCAAATCTCCGAGCTCGATACGCTCGGCGTCGATCAGCCGGAAACGAAATGCGTCCTTAAGTAGAACCAATCGGGAGGAATTTTCGTGCAGAGACGAGCTTGCGCACTCGCCATTCTCGGCTTCATGGCCAATCCGGCGTGGGCTTACACCGTTTATGTCTCCAACGAGAAAGACAATACGATAACGGTCGTCGACACGGCGACGATGCAAGTGGTGAAGACCGTCGAAGTCGGCCAGAGGCCGCGCGGTATCACCATCTCGCATGACGGCAAGTTCATCTATTTGTGCGCCAGCGATGACGATACGATCGAAATCATCGATACCGCGAGGCTGCAGATCGTTGGCACGCTGCCATCAGGCCCCGATCCCGAACTGTTCGTGCTTTCGCCCGACGGCAAGACGCTCTACGTCGCCAACGAGGACGACAATCTCGTCACCGCGATCAACGTCGAGAGCAAGCAGGTCATGACCGAGATTCCCGTTGGGGTGGAGCCTGAAGGCATGGCCGTCAGTCCCGATGGCAAAACCATGGTCAACACCTCCGAAACCACCAGCATGGCGCATTTCATCGACACCGACAGCCATGAGGTGACCGACAACGTCCTGGTCGACACGCGTCCGCGCTTTGCGCAATTCAAGCCCGACGGATCACAGATCTGGGTCAGTGCCGAAATCGGCGGTACCGTCAGCGTCATCGACAGTCTCAAACGCGAGGTGGTGAAGAAGATCCAGTTCGCGATTGCGGGACTGCGGCCCGAAACCATCCAGCCGGTCGGCATCGCAATCAGCGCGGACGGCAAGAAAGCCTATGTCGCGCTCGGCCCAGCGAACCACGTCGCCGTCATCAACACCGAAACCTACGAGGTGGAAAAATACATCCTGGTCGGCCAGCGCGTCTGGCATCTCGACTTCACCCCCGATCAGAAGACGCTGATCACCACCAACGGCAATTCCAACGACATCACATTCATCGACACGGCGACGGACGAGCCGGTTCAATCGGTTACGGTGGGCCAGCAGCCTTGGGGCGTGGCCATATCGCCCCACTAGACCGCAGCAATGATCAGGGAGGCCGACGTGATGAATATTTGCTGCGGGGATGTTGCGAGTGCACTAGATAACCAGCGCGCCCCGAAGGAGCCAGCGGCATGCAGCATGTGAGGACAAGCGGAGCTGGAGAGGAGGTGGCAGCGCTCGATGTTGCCGGCATCAGCCATTCCTATGGTCCGAAGCGAGCGCTCCAGGACGTCTCATTCTCGATCGCGCCGGGAACTTTCACCGTTCTGCTCGGCCTCAATGGGGCCGGCAAGACAACTTTGTTCTCACTGATCAGCCATCTTTACGGCACCCGCCGCGGATCGATCCGCATCTTCGGCCATGACGTCAGCCGCGCTTCGGGCGAAGCGCTCAGGCGTGTCGGCATCGTATTCCAGGCACGCACGCTCGACCTCGACCTCAGCGTCCACCAGAACCTCTCCTACCACGCCTCGCTGCATGGCATTGGCGGACACCAAGCCCGGCAGCGCATTGCCGCGCTGCTCGATACAGTCAACATGCAGGGCCGTCAGCATGACAAGGCACGCAGTCTTTCCGGCGGCCAAATGCGGCGCATCGAGATCGCGCGGGCGCTGCTCCACCGCCCTTCCCTGCTGCTGCTCGACGAGGCGACGGTCGGTCTCGACATCCAGTCGCGTGCGGGCATTTTGGCCACCATCCGCAAACTCGTCGAAACCGAGGGCATCGGTGTGCTGTGGGCGACGCATCTGATCGATGAGGTCGAAGACGGCGACCACGTCGTCGTGCTGCGGCAGGGCGACCTGGTTGCCAAGGGTAAGGTGGCCGATGTCGTTGCGACGAGCGGTGCCAGTTCGATCCGCGACGCCTTTTCCAGGCTCAACCGCATCGAAACAAGCGGCATCGCGGAGATGTCACCATGAGCGCTCCCGCAATGCCCGCAAAAGTCGCCGCCCTCACGCCGGTGAAGTTCGAACAGTTTGGGCTCCACCACTACCTCGTTTGCCTCAAAGGGATCGTCGTGCGGGAGTGCCTGCGCTTCCTGCATCAGCGCGAGCGCTTTATATCCTCGCTGGTTCGGCCGCTCGTCTGGCTGTTCATTTTTGCCGCCGGATTCCGGCAGGTGCTCGGCGTATCGATCATCCCGCCCTACAAGACCTACGTGCTCTACGAGGTCTACATCACGCCGGGCCTGTGCGGCATGATTCTGCTGTTTTCGGGCATGCAGTCTTCGCTGTCGATGGTCTATGATCGCGAAATGGGCAACATGCGCACCCTGCTGGTCAGCCCCTTCCCGCGTTGGTTTTTACTGATCTCGAAGATGCTCGCCGGTGTCGCCGTGTCGATCGCGCAGGTTTACGCGTTCCTGATCGTTGCCTGGTTCTGGGGCGTCAAGGCGCCGCCGCTTGGCTATCTCACCGTGCTGCCGGCGCTGTTCCTGTCAGGCATGATGCTGTGCGCGCTCGGCATGCTTCTGTCCTCAATGATCAAGCAGCTCGAAAACTTCGCTGGCATCATGAACTTCGTCATCTTTCCCGGCTATTTCGCTTCTCCGGCACTCTATCCCTTGTGGCGTATCCAGGAGGCTAGCCCCCTGCTCTACAAAATCTGCCTCGCCAATCCATTTACTTACGCCGTCGAACTGATCCGCTTCGCCTTCTACGGCCAGGTTGACTGGCTGTCGCTGGGCGTCGTTGCCGGCTGCACGCTGCTGTTCCTTGCCGCCGCCATCATCGCCTACGACCCTTCGCGCGGCCTGATGACCCGCAAACAGGACACGGGAGGAAATGCCTGATGGCGCGAATGATCAATGTTCGCGGTCTGGCTCTGGTCGCCATGCTCGCGCCGGGCGTCAACGCCATGGCAGCCAACCCCGATCCAGACTGGCCTTGCATGCAGCGAAAGGTGCCGCAACTCTCGCTCGGCCAGATCTGGAGCGGACCGGACCTTCCTTCAGCCGCGAAGGACTGGTCGAAAGACCCCACCATCTCCGCCCTGATCGAGGAAGTGGCAGCTCGCCGGATGCCGATTGCGGAAGCTCAAAAGAAGATCAGGGATTTCGCGGCCTCCTTGCCGGCCGAGCAACTTGCACCCAAAATGGCGATGATGGTGCAAGGCATGTTCGACCACCTGGACGCCGAGCGCTCGCAGGTGATCTCCGGCATTTCCCGCTACGCCCACAAGCAGCTCGAAATGGCCGCCGCGTTGCGCAAGGAAGCGTCCGATGTCGATGCATTGCGGGCAAAGCCGGATGCAGATCCCGACGAGATCGATCGGCGAACCGAACAGCTGAAATTCGCAACGCGAATTTTCAATGAACGCGTCCAATCACTGACCTACGTCTGTGAAGTGCCGACGATAATCGAGCAGCGGCTTTATCAATTGTCCAAGGCCGTCTCGGAAACGCTCGCCGCGAAGAAATAGAACCTCATTCGATCTTCGCGGCGGATATCACGATCCACGGCCGGGCAGCACGCGCCAGCGCTGAACGAAATAACCGGGATGCGTCTCGATCCACTGGGCTACCAGCGATTGCGCCTGCATGAAGGCGGTCCCGGGATTCATCGCCAGGCCGTCCACCATCTGTTCGCGTTGTTCACAGGTCTGCGGCACATCCGTCAGGCAGACCATCATAACGAGCGTGTAGAGCATTACCCCTTGTCCCCATCGATTCCCGAACCCCATGCCCGGGAGTTTCCGTGATACCGACCAGTTTGCAGGGATCGCACATACGGATCACTTACGGGTGTGAAAGGAACGTGGCCCCCGCTCTTTCGCGCCGCAATATAACATGGCACTAATCTAACGCCAATGACCGCAGGGCTCGGTCGCGGACGCACGCGCATCGAAGATGCGCGTCCGGCTGTCCCAGTGCCAAAAAATGTGAACTCCTGGAACGCGCTCTCGCATGGGCTCGACCGAAACAGGAATATCATTGTTGTCGACCTCAGACCGGCAGTCCGTTCTGCTTTCGCAGGCTCTTGTCGAATGCGGATGCGGGGACGAAACGGCGCAGGAAACTGACCTGGCGCGCCATTTTTCCAGCCGCATAGCGCCCCTTCGGAGCGGGATCGGTCGCAGCCGCCAAAACGGTCCTGGCCACCACTTCCGGCGTATCGCCTTTTTCCATCGCTTTCCGCACAGCTGCATTCATGCCAGCGCGAGCAGAGTCATAGATGTCAAGCAACTGATCCGGCCTGGCGAGATTTTCTTCAAATGAGGTGCGGGTATAGGCGGGCTCCACCAACACGACGCGAATTCCGAAAGTACGCAGTTCGTGGTCGAGCGATTCGGAGTAGCCCTCAACGGCATGCTTGGTCGACGAATAAAGCGCGAAATAGGGAGCTGGAATAAACCCCTGCACCGAGCTCAAATTGACGATTCTGCCCTTGCCTTGGCGGCGCATTGTCGGCAACACCGCTTTGGTTACTCGCATAACGCCAAAGACGTTCACGTCAAACAACGACTTGGCCTGGGCCATCGAGGACTCCTCCGCGCCACCAAGCAGGCCAACGCCGGCATTATTGACAAGCAGGTCGATGCGCCCGGTCTCGGCCAGCACGTCCTGGACAAGTTTCGCCACGGACGTGTCATCGGTCACGTCACAGGCCAGCATGGTAACGCCATCGGATCGGTCGACGACCGCGCGACGGCTGGTTCCGAACACGCGAAAGCCCGCGTTCTGCAGGGCTTTGGCCGTTGTGTGCCCGATACCGCTTGATGCCCCCGTCACCAGGGCGACGCCTAGATTGGTCTTGTTCATGGAGGTCACTTCTTTCTTCGTTTTGGATTGGCGTGGGAGAAGCACGACAGGTCGGAGCGAAAGGCGTCAATCATGAGCGCCTCCGGTACACGCGCCGGCCAGATCATCCGTCCAGCGCCGGAACAGCGCGCTGGCATTAACGCCTCCGAAGCCGAAGCCATTGGAGATTGCATAGCCCATCGCCATCGGCCGGGCCCGGTTTGCGACGAAGTCGATCCCGTCGCCGGCCGGATCGGGAGCGCTCAGATTGAGGGTCGGCGGTGCCATCTGATCCCTGAGCGCCAGGATTGCGAAGATTGCTCCGAGCCCGCCGGCGGCTCCGAGCAGGTGTCCGGTCGCCGATTTCGTTGCACTGACAGCTATCGCGAAATCGCGCCCGAACACGCTCTTGATCGCTTCGATCTCACCCAGGTCGCCCACCGGCGTGGAGGTCGCATGGGCATTGAGATGACGAACCTCGTGGGGCGAAATCCCTGCTTGGGCGATTGCGATCTCCATGGCCCGGCGCGCACCGTCGCCGTCCTCGGGACCGGAGGTGACGTGATGAGCATCCGCCGTCGTGCCGTAGCCGACAAGCTCGGCCAGCGGTCTTGCGCCGCGCGCCAGCGCGTGGCTCAATTCCTCGATGACCAGCATGCCGGCTCCTTCGCCCATGACGAAGCCGTCCCGCGACTTGTCGAACGGTCGGGAGGCCTCATCAGGACGGTGATTAAAGGACGTCGAAAGAGAGCGTGCCGCCGCAAACCCACCGAGGCTGACAAGATTCATGCATGCTTCCGTCCCGCCGCACACGGCAATATCGGCCTCGTTGGCGCGGATTAGGCGAGCCGCATCGCCGATCGCCTGAATGCCGGCCGCGCACGCCGTTACGGGTGCACCGAGCGGACCTTTGAAGCCATAGCGGATCGAGACGTGGCCTGCCGCGAGGTTCACCAGGAAGGACGGCACCGTAAAAGGTGATAGACGGCGGACGCCGCGCCGGTCGACCGTGCGCACCGCCTCGGTTATGGCCGGGAACCCGCCGACGCCCGAGGCGATGATCGTGGCCGTGCGCAAGCGATCCGCTTCCGAGACGGGGGCCCATCTTGCTTGGGTGAGCGCCTCTTGTGCCGCGGCCAGCGCAAAGAGAATGAACCGGTCTACCTTGCGCTGATCCTTCGGCGGAAGGATGGCTTCCGGATCGAAACCAGCGTCCGGATCTTCTTCTGTGGAGGGCACCACCCCGCCGACCTTCGCCGGCAGGTCGCACACCACATCATCCGCAAGCCTCCGGATGCCCGAGCGGCCGGCCAGGAGACGCGACCAGGACGTTTCAACATCGGCAGCAAGGGGCGTAACCGCTCCCATGCCCGTAACAACAATCCGTCGCATCTATTTTCCTGTCAGTTCGGGCGCGCCGCCACGCCGTTCAAGTGCCGGCTGATTCACGAACCTGATTGGCCGCCGCATCCAGAAAGGCCTGCGCGAGGTCAGGATCGTTGATGACGCGCGATAACATCAGCGCACCGACCATTGTCGAGAGAATGGCCATGGCCCTGCCATCGAACTCCCCGCCATTGGCCTCAGCAATGAAACGGCCGAGGATCTCGAGATGCTCCTTGATCCCGGCTTCGAACGGCGCTTTCACGTCCTTGCCCTGTCTGGCGGCATCCGAGCCGAGCGCCACGATCGGGCAGCCGTCCATCTTTTCTCCGCGATGGTCCATACTGAGGTAGAACGCGATCACCGCGCCAAGCGGATCATCAGGGTTTGCCGCAGTCGCGGCCGACCATCGACGGGTGGCGCTCTCCATCGCCCGCCTGGACGCTTGCGCCGCCAGGTCGTCCTTGGATGCGAACTGCTTGTAAAATGCGCCTTGGGTCAGTCCGGCACCCTTCATCAGATCCTTAAGGCCGATACCGTCAAAGCCGCGCTCCCGAAAAAGGCGGCTTGCCACGTTGATGACAATCTCGCGGTTTTCCGCTGCCTGAGTACGACTTACGCGCATTGTTGACCTCTTTTTTAGATTGCGTTCGTAATCTATAGCCTATATAGAGTTCGAACGCAATCTAAAAAGGAGATACGAAATGATCCGCAAAACCTTGAGCGCATCGCTCCTGGCCGCGCTGTTTCTTGCGGCCCCGGCTTTTGCCGAGGAGGCCACCATCGGACGCCCGATCGAAAGCGGCAGCCTGCACGAGGGACACCTTGACATGGTGGTCTACTACGTCCCGGTCGACGGCGACCTCCTGGAGGTCACCGCCACCTTCGCGCTGAAGACCGGGGGCGATCCGCTGCGCGTCGTCATGGGCCTCGCCGACGACGACTCCGTGGCATTTTCCATGCCGGGCCACCAGGACTCGCTCTACGCGTTCTCAAGGTCCGGGGATGAGGTGACGGTCTCGACCGAGACGAACATGCATCTGCGAGCCGACGCGACAATACGCTGAGCCGAAGTTCAGACCGCAGCCGGCGTGCTGCTGGCCGTGTGCTCTCGCGTCCGCTCGGCTCACCACACGGTGCCTCGATCACGCCATCGAATAAGTTTGGGGAGAGGTCAAATGCTATACAGTTATTTTGTCGAGAAATCGTCCGAGAGAGCTTCGACCACGTCAACAACCATCGCTGGGATGAGGCGGTGAAGGCACTCGCGCTGCATGTCCATCACCGCGTTTCCGGCGCCCACGCACTTGGTGGTGAGCGCCGCGACAAAGAAGCCATGCGCCGCTGGTTTGAGCGCCTCGGCCGCGTCCTGCCCAATCTCCATCTCACGGTCAACCACATCTGGGTGAAGGGCTGGCCGTGGCATACCACCGTGTCTGCCCAGTGGGACGGTACCGCAACGCTGCTCAAGGGCGACGCGTCGTACGTCAACCGTGGTCTCCACGTGTTCACCCTGCGGTGGGGCAGAGTCTATGCACTTGAGGAATTTTACGATTCACAAGCAGCGGCCCGCGGTCTTGCCGCCCAAGCGGCAGCTGGCCTAGAAGAAGCTGTCGCCGAACCAATTGTAGGCTAGCAGACGCTCAGTCAGAGCCCACCCGTTCCGTGAACGCGGGGGCGCTACCGCGTGGGCCAGCGCTTGGAGGGCGGTCGCCTCGGCTCCGCAAATGCGTGCCACCAGCGATGCCTGCCTATCCTCGGCTCGTGGACGTCGGTCCGGAGATCACAGCCGATCAGCCGCTGATACACACCATCGTTTATCTGAAGCGTTTGCCTGGACCGCGCGCCCTAACTCGCGCGACCTCTACTGTTCAGTCCTCGTGCGGATAGAGCTTGCCGAACAGTGGCAGGTACATCGCGCCCTTGCGCATCAGAAAATCGTGGAAGGTCGCCATCGCCGGCGAGATCGCGTGATCGCTGCGCATCACCGAAAACCATTGCCGGCGGATCGGCATGCCGACGACGTCGAGGATGACCAGCCGGCCGGCTTCGGTTTCGGCAGCGATGGTGTGGGCAGAGATGAACGCGATGCCGAGCCCGGCCATCACCGCCTGCTTGATGGTCTCGTTCGAGCCCATCTCGACGCCGAGATCGTCGATGCGGCCGGGCACGTCGCTCAGGAATATTTCCAGTGAGATGCGCGTTCCGGAGCCGGGCTCGCGAATGAGGAAATGCTCCTCGGCGATCCGCTCCTTGGAAATGTCGCGTGCCGACGCCAGCGGGTGGTCGGGCGGTGCGATGATGACCAGCGGGTGATCGCCGAAGACCGAAGCACGCACCGGGACTTCCTTCGCCGGGCGTCCCATCAGCGCGAGATCGATGTCGTGGTTCTTCAGATTATCGATCGTCTCGGCGCGGTTGCCGATGGCAAGCCGCATGTCGATATCGGGATGTTCCTTCATGAAGGCGGCCATCAGCCGCGGTGCGAAATATTTGGCCGTGGAAACGACGCCGAGCCGCAAGCTGCCGGCGCGCACGCCCTTGATCGCATCCATCTTGTCTTCGAGCAGACGAAGCCGCTCCTCGATGGCCTGTGCCGTCTCGACGAAGGCCAGACCTGCGGCAGTGGGACGCATGCCGTCCGACGTCCGGTCGAACAAGGCCAGCTGGAACTCTTCCTCAACTTGCCGCAACTGAATCGTCACCGCTGGAGGAGACAGGCCTAACACTTTGGCCGCACTGACGATTCTCCCGTGGGCGACGATTGCCTGAACGGTCTTGAACTGCTTGAGCGTGAGATTTCTCATACAGCATACTAAAATTTTTTAAGTGCCTGAGTAAAGTTATTGAATTTTACTTATCCAGCGTCGTTTGTTCTCCTTTCCCAATCCGGCCGACCCGAGGAGAGGCGGCTGGATCGGGAGGTTACGATGCCAGCGGCAACGCTCGACGCTTTTCTGAACTCCTATCTTGGCGAGCCGGACGAACTGCGCTCCGCCGTCGTAGCGACCATCCGTCAGCTGACGCAGGCGGCCACCACGATCCGCAACACCATCAATCAAGGGGTGCTCGGCACGGCCTTTGCGGGAACCCGCGGCGCCAATGCTGACGGCGACATCCAGAAGGATCTCGATGTCTTCGCCGATGACATCTTCCTCAACGCCATGCGCCACGCTCCGATCGCGCTTTACGCTTCCGAGGAACTGGAGCAGCCGGTGCTGCTCGACAGGCAAGCGCCTCTTGCCATCGCCATCGACCCGCTCGACGGCTCATCCAACATCGACACCAACGTGTCGATCGGAACGGTCTTCTCGCTCCTCCCTGCAATTGGTGCGCCGGATGGGAATCCGGCCGCCTCCTTTTTGCAGGCAGGCGTGAACCAGCTGGGCGCCGGTTTCTTCATCTACGGCCCGCAGCTGGCGCTGGTTCTGTCGCTCGGCAGCGGCACGCATATCTTCGTTCTCTCGACCAGGCTCGGCACCTTCGTCCAGGCCTACGAGAGCCGGATCATCCCACAGCGAACCCAGGAGTTCGCCATCAACGCCGCCAACTACCGGCATTGGGACGAGGCGGTGCGGCTCTACATCGACGACTGCCTCGAAGGTACGGAAGGCCCACGCGAGAAGGACTTCAACATGCGCTGGATCGCCTCCCTGGTCGCGGACTGCTACCGCATATTGATGCGCGGCGGCGTATTCCTGTATCCAGGCGACAAGCGCAAGACTTACCGCCAGGGGCGACTGCGCCTCGTCTATGAGGCAAACCCGATCGCCTATCTCGTCGAACAGGCGGGCGGTGCCGCCACCGATACGATCACCCGCATCCTCGAAATCGAACCAGAGAACCTGCACCAGCGCGTGCCCATGGTTTTCGGATCGGCGCGCGAAGTCGCGCGCATCACCCGCTACCACACCGAACCGAGCGCCATCGGCGAGCGCGCGCCGCTGTTCAGCCGCCGCGGCCTTTTCAGGGCCTGAAGACCATGTCGGCAAAGCACCCCATCATTACCATCACCGGGTCGTCGGGCGCAGGCACTACCTCTGTCAAGCGCATCTTCGAGCTGATCTTCCGGCGCGAGAACATCGGCGCCGCCTTCATCGAAGGCGATGCTTTCCATCGCTACGACCGCGCCACGATGAAGGCGAAGGTGGCCGAGGAGGAAAAGGCGGGCAATCCGAACTTCACCCACTTCCACGCCGAGGCCAATGAACTGGCAATCCTCGAAGAGGTATTCGAGGAATATGGCCGCCGGGGAACCGGAAAGACCCGCACATACATCCATGATGAGGATGAGGAGAAGCAGTACGGCACGCCGCCGGGACATTTCACCGAATGGCGCGAATTTCCGCCGAGCGACCTGCTCTTCTACGAGGGCCTGCATGGCTGCGTCGTCACCGACAAGATCAACCTGGCCAGGCACGCGGATCTCAAGATCGGCGTGGTGCCGGTCATAAATCTCGAATGGATCCAGAAGATCCATCGCGACCGCGCAACGCGCGGCTATTCCACCGAGGCGGTGATGGACGTGATCCTGCGCCGCATGCCGGACTATGTCCGCTACATCGTCCCGCAGTTTTCGCAGACCGCCATCAACTTCCAGCGCGTGCCGATCGTCGACACGTCCAATCCATTCATCGCGCGCTGGATACCGACGCCCGACGAATCGATGCTGGTTATCCGCTTCGCCAATCCCCGCGGCATCGATTTCCCCTACCTGCTTTCGATGATCCACGACTCGTTCATGTCGCGGCCGAATTCCATAGTGGTGCCCGGCAACAAGCTCGACCTTGCCATGCAGCTGATCCTGACGCCGCTCATCCTGCAATTGATCGAACGCAAGAACCGTGTGTCGTGAGGAGGACGCCATGAACAGCCAGGCAGCAGCACTGAAGCCCGTCGCCGCCGTCTCGGAGCGCGACATGGCCAACGCCATTCGCGCACTGGCGATGGACAGCGTCCAAAAGGCCAATTCCGGTCATCCGGGCATGCCGATGGGCATGGCCGATGTCGCAACGGTGCTGTTCAGCCGCTTCATCAATATCGATCCGTCGGCCCCCAACTGGCCCGATCGTGACCGCTTCGTGCTGTCGGCCGGGCACGGCTCGATGCTGCAGTATGCGCTGCATTACCTGCTAGGCTTTGAAGACATGCCTATCGAAGAATTGCAGCGGTTTCGCCAGCTGGGCAGCCGCACCGCCGGACATCCGGAATATGGCCATGCGCTTGGCATCGAGACGACGACCGGCCCGCTTGGACAAGGCATTTCGACCGCTGTCGGCATGGCGCTGGCGGAGCGCATGCTTGCGGCCCGCCACGGCGCCGATCTCGTCGACCATTTCACCTACGCGATCGCCGGCGACGGCTGCCTGCAGGAAGGCATCAGCCACGAGGCGATCGATCTTGCCGGTCACCTGAAGCTCTCCCGGCTGATCGTCTTTTGGGACGACAATGCGATCTCGATCGACGGGCCCACTTCCCTGTCGACATCGATGGACCAGCCGGCGCGGTTCAAAGCCGCTGGATGGCATGTCCAGTCGGTGAACGGCCACGACACCGAAACCGTTGCGGCGGCAATCGAAGCGGCGCAGCAATCGGACCAGCCGTCTCTGATCGCCTGCCGCACGGTGATCGGCAAGGGAGCGCCCAATCTGGGCGGTTCGGAAAAGACGCATGGCGCGCCGCTGGGCGATGCGGAGATCGCCGCGACGCGCGAAAACATCGGCTGGGCCTTCGCGCCGTTCGAGGTGCCGGACGATATCCTTTTCGCCTGGCGCGAGATTGCCGGCCGCGGTCAAGCGGCACGCCGCGCCTGGGAGCAGCGGCTTGCCGCCTCGCCGCGGCGCCAGGCCTTCGAGGGCGCGGTCGCCGGCGCCCTGCCCGACGCGGTCTTCGAAGCGCTCGGCGCCTTCCGCAAGGAACATGTCGGGAAGGCCACCAAGGTTGCAACGCGAAAAGCCTCGGAAATGGCACTCGCTGCGATCAATGGCGCAACCGAACTGACCGTCGGCGGCTCCGCCGATCTGACGCATTCGAACCTGACGATCACCAAGGGTATGAACCGCATCGCGCCGGGTGACTACGCCGGCCGCTACATCCACTACGGAATCCGCGAGCACGGCATGGCCGCAGCCATGAACGGCATCGCACTGCATGGCGGCTTCGTGCCTTATGGCGGCACGTTCCTGTGCTTCGCCGACTACGCGCGCGGCGCGATGCGGCTCTCGGCGCTCATGGGCCAGCGCGTCATCTATGTGATGACGCACGATTCCATTGGTCTCGGCGAGGACGGCCCGACCCACCAGCCGGTCGAGCACCTGGCGATGCTGCGGGCGACGCCAAACCTCAACGTCTTCCGTCCGGCCGACATCGTCGAAACGGCGGAGTGCTGGGAACTGGCGCTGAGAAGCGAGAAGCGGCCGAGCGTGCTGGTGCTCTCGCGCCAGAACCTGCCGATGCTGCGCCAAGCACCTAGCGGCGAGCCACACAGCGACGAGAACCGGTCGAGCCGGGGCGCCTACATCCTGCGCGAGCCAGCCGGGCACCGCGCGGTGACGCTGATCGCCACCGGCTCGGAGGTCGAAATCGCGGTTGCCGCCGCCCTACGGCTGGAGACCGAGCACGGCGTCGCCGCCGCGATTGTCTCGATGCCGTGCTGGGAGCTTTTCGAGGAGCAGGACGCCGGCACCCGCAAGGCCGTCCTCGGCTCGGCGCCCCGCATTGCCATCGAAGCCGCAGCACGGCTCGGCTGGGACCGCTGGATCGGCGACACCGGCACTTTCGTCGGCATGGCCGGTTTCGGCGCCAGCGCCCCTGCCCCGGACCTTTACCGGCATTTCGACATCACGCCCGAAGCCGTCGCGGCAGCGGCGCTGAAGCTCATCATCTAGGAGGACGACCATGGCCCGCATCACCCTTCGCCAGCTTCTCGACCATGCCGCCGAGCACGGCTACGGGGTGCCGGCATTCAACATCAACAACATGGAACAGGGCCTCGCCATCATGGAGGCCGCCAGGGCCTGCGATGCGCCGGTTATCATCCAAGCCTCGCGCGGCGCCCGTTCCTATGCCAATGACATCATGCTGGCCAAGATGATGGAGGCGTTGACCGAAATCCATCCGGCCGTTCCGCTATGCATCCATCAGGATCACGGCAACAACGAGGCCACCTGCCTGTCGGCGATCCGCCACGGCTTCACCTCGGTGATGATGGACGGATCGCTGATGGCGGATGCCAAGACACCGGCGAGCTACGATTACAACGTCGCCATCACCGAACGTGTCGCACGCATGGCACATTGGGTCGGCGCTTCGGTCGAAGGCGAGCTCGGCGTGCTCGGCTCGCTGGAAACCGGCCAGGGCGAGGCCGAGGACGGGCACGGCGCCGAAGGTGCGCTTTCCCATGACCAGCTTTTGACCGATCCCGATCAGGCGGTCGACTTCGTGACCGCCACCCGGGTCGACGCGCTGGCGATCGCCTGCGGTACCTCGCACGGCGCCTATAAATTCAGCCGCAAGCCTGACGGCGGTATCCTGGCCATGCAGGTGATCGAGGCGATTCACGAAAAGCTGCCCAACACGCATCTGGTCATGCACGGGTCTTCCTCCGTGCCGCAGGAACTGCAGGACATCATCAACAACTATGGCGGCGAGATGCCCCAGACCTTTGGCGTCCCGGTCGAGGAAATCGAGCGCGGCATCCGCTACGGCGTGCGCAAGGTCAACATCGACACCGATTGCCGAATGGCCATGGCCGGGCAGTTCCGCCGCGTTGCGACGGAGGACCCGCGCGAATTCGATCCGCGTAAATTCCTGAAACCCGCCATGGACGCCCTGCGCGACCTTTGCCGCGATCGCTTCGAACGCTTCGGCACCGCAGGCCACGCGTCGAAGATCAGGGTGATCGCCATGGATGAGATGGCGAAACGTTACGCTGCAGGAAAGCTCGACCCCCATATCGCAACCGCGAAAGCCGCCTGAGCGGCAAACAGGAGACCTGCCCATGAACAAGATCGACATGCCCTCAGCAGGCACGCTCAAGGAAGGCAAGGAACGCTACAGGTCGGGCGTCATCCCCTACAAGAAGATGGGCTACTGGGAGCCGGACTACCGGCCCAAGGAGACCGACCTGATCGCCATGTTTCGGATCACGCCGCAGCCCGGCGTCGACCACGAGGAGGCGGCCGCCGCCATCGCCGGTGAATCCTCTACCGCGACATGGACCGTGGTGTGGACCGACAGGCTGACCGCCTGCGAGCTCTACCGCGCCAAGGCATTCAAATCCGAGCCGGTGCCGAACACAGGTCCAGGCACCAGGATCGAGCAACAGTACTTCGCCTATATCGCCTACGACCTCGACCTGTTCGAGCCCGGCTCCATCGCCAACCTGACAGCATCGATCATCGGCAACGTGTTCGGCTTCAAGGCCGTCAAGGCCTTGCGGCTCGAGGACATGCGCATCCCGGTGGCTTACCTCAAGACCTTCCAGGGCCCGGCGACCGGCATCGTGGTGGAACGCGAGCGGCTCGACAAGTTCGGCCGGCCGCTGCTCGGCGCGACGACGAAGCCGAAACTTGGCCTGTCCGGCCGCAACTACGGCCGCGTCGTCTACGAGGCGCTGAAGGGTGGCCTCGACTTCGTCAAGGACGACGAGAACATCAACTCACAGCCCTTCATGCATTGGCGCGACCGTTTCCTCTACTGCATGGAGGCAGTGAACAAGGCGTCGGCCGCCACCGGCGAAGTCAAGGGCCATTATCTCAACGTCACCGCCGGCACGATGGAGGAGATGTACGAGCGCGCCGAATTTGCAAAACAGCTTGGCTCCTGCATCGTCATGATCGACCTCGTCATCGGCTACACGGCGATCCAGTCGATGGCCAAGTGGGCACGCCGCAACGACATGATCCTGCACCTCCACCGGGCCGGCAACTCGACTTATTCGCGCCAGAAGAACCACGGCATGAATTTTCGCGTCATCTGCAAATGGATGCGGATGGCCGGCGTCGATCACATCCATGCCGGCACGGTGGTCGGCAAGCTGGAAGGCGACCCGCTTATGATCAAGGGGTTTTATGACACGCTGCGCGAGGAGCGCACGCCGCAGAACCTCGAAACCGGGCTGTTCTTCGATCAGGACTGGGCCTCGCTCAACAAGGTGATGCCCGTCGCCTCCGGTGGCATCCATGCCGGCCAGATGCACCAGTTGATCCATTATCTCGGCGAGGACGTCATCCTGCAGTTCGGCGGCGGCACGATCGGCCATCCGGACGGCATCCAGGCCGGCGCGACGGCCAATCGCGTCGCGTTGGAGGCGATGATCCTCGCCCGCAACGAGGGCCGCGACTATCTGCGCGAAGGGACCAAAATCCTCGAACAGGCGGCCAGATGGTGCACGCCGCTCAAGGCGGCCCTGGAGACGTGGAAGGACGTCACCTTCAACTACGAATCGACCGACACGGCCGACTTTGTGCCAACCGCAACGCCGAGCTTCTAGACGAAAGGAACCGTCGCCATGATGACCAATCCCGGAAACAAGGTCACGCAGGGACAGTTTTCGTTCCTGCCCGAGCTAACCGATGAGCAGATTTCGGCGCAGATCAAATACGCCCTGAAAAACCACTGGGCGGTCAGCGTCGAATACACGGACGATCCGCATCCGCGAAACACCTATTGGGAAATGTACGGCAACCCGATGTTCGACCTGAGGGACCCGGCGGGCATCCTGCTTGAAGTCAACAATTGCCGGAAAGCTATGCCCAACATGTATGTCCGGGTCACCGCCTTCGATTCGACCAAGGGCTGGGAAGCACCGCGCATGTCATTCATCGTCAACCGGCCACCCAATGAACCCGGGTTCCGGCTGCTGCGCCAAGAGCGTGACGGCCGCAGTCAGGGCTATTCGATCGTGCCTTATGCGACCGATAGGCCCGAAGGCGAACGGAGCTAGGCGAACCATGCTGGACGCGATAGCAAAGAGCGCTGCCGCGCAGGGCGAATCGGTTGATCTACAGGCCGAGTTCGAGGCGTCCAACATCGACGAGGTGATGGACAAGCTCGACCGCGAACTCGTCGGCCTGAAGCCCATCAAGAACCGCATCCGCGAGATCGCTGCGCTGCTCCTGGTCGACCGGCTTCGCCGTAAGTTCGGGCTGATCTCTGGCGCACCGACGCTGCACATGAACTTTACGGGAAATCCCGGTACCGGAAAGACCACCGTGGCGCTCAGAATGGCCGAAATCCTGCATCGTCTTGGCTATGTCCGCGAAGGGCATATGGTCGCGGTGACGCGCGACGATCTCGTCGGCCAGTATGTGGGCCACACCGCGCCCAAAACCCGCGAAGTGATCAAGCGCGCCATGGGAGGGGTGCTTTTCATCGACGAGGCCTACTATCTCTACAAGCCCGAGAACGAACGCGACTACGGCCAGGAATCGATCGAAATCCTGCTGCAATGCATGGAAAACAACCGTGACGATCTGGTTGTGATTCTTGCCGGCTACAAGGACAAGATGGACCGCTTCTTCGACAGCAATCCCGGCATGCGCTCGCGCATCGCCCACCACCTCGACTTTCCCGACTACGGCGTCAGCGAACTCAAATCGATCGCCGAGATCATGCTGGCGGAACAGAATTACCGGCTCAGCGAGGCGGCGGCCAAGGCGCTCGAAGAGTATCTCCCGATCCGCATGCGGCTGCCGCATTTCTCCAACGCCCGCTCGGTCCGCAATGGGCTCGACCGGGCGCGGCTTCGCCAGGCCAGCCGGCTTTTCGCGTCGCGCGACCGGGCGTTGACGAAAACTGACCTTATCACCATTGAGGAATCCGATATTCGCGGCAGCCGCGTGTTCGCGGAAGGCAAGCTCGAAGGCGAACCGGACACGAAGGCGCGCTGACAAAATGACGCCGGTTGGTGTGCAGCGACCGGAAACGGACGACAGAATGGGAGCCGACGATCATGGATACCAAGACAATCATCGCGCCCTCGGTGCTTTCCGCGGACTTCTCGCGGCTCGGCCACGAGGTCGAAGCGGTCGTCCGGGCGGGTGCCGATTGGATCCATCTCGATGTGATGGATGGCCATTTCGTGCCCAACATCACCTTCGGTCCGCCGGTGGTCAAGGCGATCCGTAATCGAACGGACAAGGTCTTCGACTGCCACCTGATGATCGCGCCGGCCGACGCCTATCTCGGCGCCTTCGCCGATGCCGGCTGCGACATCATTACGGTGCATGCCGAGGCCGGACCGCATCTCGACCGTTCGCTGCAGGCAATCAGAAATCTCGGCAAGAAGGCCGGCGTGTCGCTGAACCCGTCGACGCCGGAAAGCGTCATCGAATATGTGCTCGACCGGCTCGATCTTGTGCTTCTGATGACCGTCAATCCGGGCTTCGGCGGCCAAGCCTTCATTTCGGCTGTCGTCGACAAGGTCAGGCGGGTCAAGGCGCTGATCGGCAACCGCCCGATCGACATCGAAATCGACGGCGGCGTCACCCCCGAGAGCGCTCCGCTGGTCACCGCGGCCGGCGCCAATGTGCTGGTCGCCGGCTCGGCCATCTTCAAGGGTGGCACCGAGGCTGCCTATCGTGCCAATATCGACGCCATCAGGCAGGCGGCCGACGGGGCGATCCGGAAAGCCGCGTAAACCGTCACATCGGAGTGCAAATATGGCGGCAATCCCACCTGTCTGCGATTTCGGCTGGCAAGCCACTGATGCCGTTATGCCCGGCGTCGACGGCACATCGCATTCGATTTTCAGCCACGCCGGCCCGAACGGGCTGGTGGTGGCCTTCATCTGCAACCACTGCCCCTATGTGAAGGCGGTGATTTCACGGATGGTGCGCGACGCCAATGACCTCAAGGCCGAAGGCATCGGCTTCGTCGCGATCAACTCCAACGATAGCGACGCCTATCCAGATGATTCCTTCGACAACATGAAGCTCTTTGCCAGGACGAACGGCTTCACTTTCCCCTATCTCCATGACGAGCACCAGACGGTGGCGCGTGCCTATGGAGCCGTTTGCACCCCGGATTTCTTCGGGCTCAACAGCGAGTTGACGCTGCAATATCGCGGCCGGCTGGACGCGTCGCGACGCGACGCCGAATTGCCCGGGCTGAGGCGCGACCTGTTCGAGGCGATGAAGCAGGTTGCCCGAACCGGCGACGGACCGCTTGACCAGATCGCTTCGATCGGCTGTTCGATCAAGTGGAAGGATGCTGCATGAACGTCGGCGCAGGCAGGCCGTTTCGCTCGCGCAAGGCGATCCTGTTCGATCTTGACGGCACACTGGTCGATTCGGCGCCTGATATTGCGGCCGCCGTCAACGAATTGCTGGCCGGACGCGATCTGCCGCCGCTGCGCCTGGATCAGGTCAAGGCCATGATCGGCGGCGGCATCAGGAAACTGGTCGAAAGGGCCTTCGCGGCTTCCGGCACGCCGCTCCTCGGCATCGCGCTCGATGAGGCCAACCGCGTCATGGCGGCGATCTATCGCAGGCATCTGACCGGCCGCACGAGGCTGATGCCTGGCGTCAGGGAGGTTCTCACGCACTTGCATTTGAGCGGAATAGCCATGGCCGTGGTGACCAACAAGCCGCAGCTGGCGGCTCGCGAAATCCTGCTGCATTTTCGGCTGACGGACTATCTCGGCGCGATCATCGGCGGAGACGCGGTGACATACTTGAAACCGGCGCCAGACGCGCTGTTGCTGGCGCTCGACCTGCTTCAGGTCGAACCTCGTGACACGCTGATGGTCGGAGACAGCAGCGCCGACGTGGCCGCCGCCCGCGCCGCCGGCATGGCAGTCATTCTGCTGCGTGGCGGATACAGCCAAATTCCCGTTGAAGAGCTTTGCGCCGACCTCGTTTGCGACAGCCTGTTCGATCTGCCGTCAGCGATGCGAAGGCTGCAAGACGCTGCGTGACCCATGCGCAAAGCCGAGCCAACGCCGGCCGAGCGCAATCCAACGGCCGGCGGTACCGCGTTATTTTGAGAATTGCTTCAGATAAGCAATGACGTTGGCGATGTCCTCGTCTTTCTTGAGGCCGACAAACGCCATCTTGGTTCCTTTGACCATCGCCTTGGGATCGCGAAGGTAGGTCGTCAGCGTCGCCTCATCCCATTTGACGCCGGACTTGCCGGCCTCGGTCATGGCCTTGGAATAGCTGAACCCCGGGTGCGTCCCGGCCGTTCGGCCGATAACGCCGTTCAAGGACGGACCGACCTTGTTCTGGTCCTTGTCTGCGACGTGGCAGACCTTGCATTTGGCGAAGACCTTCTCACCCGCCGCGGCATCCTGTGCCTGAGACTGGGTAGTGACAAAGGTGGCGACGGACACGGCGGCGAAAAATGCGACTGCGCGCATGGCATTTCCTCATTGATCGTGTGAGTGCCCGGGACACTTTACGCGTGTCGATGCCTTGATCGCCGGCATTCGTTTTAAAGCGGGAGAGCGAACTATTCGTCCTTCCTCCCCGGACTGGCAGCACCTGCACGCCTCGAAAAGCTAGACTGCCGATGAAGGAAGTCAATCGTACAAAGGTCCTGTTTCGTTTCCCGACTGCGCGAAGGGAAGTGTGTAGCGACACGCGGTCCATATCATTGACGCCTGTTGGCCGAACGCGTAGCCTCCCTCCAACCGGTTTGCTGTTTGGGCACCTTCAGGAATCCGCGCAACTCCAAAGCACGAACTCTGGAGAGTTCGCCGCGCAGGCGACGATAAGTGCCAAATGGACATGGTCGATCTCATATTAACGGTGTGCCTTAGCGCCAATCCGGGCAATTGCCGAGATGAACATCTCTATTTCGAGAGCCGCGGCTCTCTGTTCCAATGCATGTTCCTATCGCCCGCCGAGATCGCAAAATGGTCTCAAGGAACATCCGAGTCTCAAGGTCGTGCGCTGGAAATGTGCCGTTCCGAGCAAGGAACGATCGATTTGATCGACATTCCTGGTTCGTCGACGACCCTAAAAGAGGAGACGCCATGATGATTTCGCGGCGCACGACGCTGCGATTGGCGGCTCTGGGTGCCATCCTCGCCTCAAAGCCGGTTGCCGTCTTTGCGAAAGCTAAGGTCCGAATTGGTGTCCTGAAGTTCGGCACCGTGAGCTGGGAACTCGATACGTTGAAACGCCACAAGCTCGACGAGGCCAACAGGATCGATCTGGAAATCGTCTACTTCGCCGGGGAGGATGCGACCAACGTCGCGCTGCTGGCCGGCGCGATCGACATGATCGTGACCGACTGGCTGTGGGTCTCGCGCCAGCGCTCCGAGGGCGGCGACCTTACATTGGCCCCTTATTCGACCGCCGTAGGGGCAATCATGGTGAGGGAGGAATCGCCGATCCGGACGCTCGCCGACCTCAAGGAAAAGAAAATCGGTGTCGCCGACGGCCCGCTCGACAAGAGCTGGCTACTGGTCCAGGCGCTGGCCAGACGCGATCACGGCCTCGACCTGCCGACAGCCTGTGACGTCGTCTTTGGCGCGCCGCCGCTGATTTCTGAAAAGGCGATGCAAGGCGAACTCGATGCCGTGCTCAATTTCTGGCATTTCTGCGCCCGGCTCGAGGCCAACGGCTTTCGTCGGTTGATCGGCGCGGATGATGCGGCGAAAGCGCTTGGTGCCTCGGGCCCCGTATCGGCGCTCGGCTACGTCTTCCACGACCAATGGGCGAACGACAATCCGGATGCCGCCCGAGGCTTCGTCAAGGCCTCCAAGCAGGCCAAGGAGTTGCTGGCCAGATCCGATGAAGAATGGCTGCGCCTGGCGCCGCTCATTCGCGCAGAAGGCAAGGAGCTGGAAAAACTGCGCGACCGCTATCGCCAGGGCATCCCAAGACGGCCGGTCGCCGAAGAAGCGGCCGATGCGGGCAAACTCTATCACGTGCTGGCCGCGATAGGCGGCGAGAAGCTGGTTGGCAGGGCGCCCGAGATGGCGCCCGGCACGTTCTGGCCGGAACTCGCGAAATGACCGCAACGGAAGACAAGTCGGGTCGATCCGGCTTTGCGACGCCGCTGACACCAGCGCTGACGGTAACGGTTTCCCTGATTGGACTGTGCCTGCTGTGGGGCCTCGCGGCTCATCTGTGGCAAAGCCGTGCTTTCCCCCCACCAGGGCAGGTCTGGCAGGTACTGCTCAGGGAAGCGGCGAGCGGTGACCTTTTTTATCATCTTGGCGCCACGCTCGGACGGGTTGCTGCGGCGTACGTCGCCGCAATGATTATCGGCTCGGTCATCGGCGTCATCCTCGGAAGCTACCGCGGTGCGGACCGGTTCTTCAGTCCGTGGGTGGTCCTGTTTCTCAACATTCCCGCGCTGGTGGTCATCGTGCTCGCCTATATCTGGTTCGGCCTCAACGAGGCGGCGGCGATTGGCGCAGTTGCCGTGAACAAGATCCCCAATGTCGTGGTGACGATGCGCGAAGGCGCCAGGGCGTTTGATCCGCGTTATGCCGAAATGGCCGCCGTCTACCGCTTCGCCCCACTCGAGCGCATCCGCCATGTCCTGCTGCCGCAACTGCAGCCCTATTTTGCCGCGGCCTCGCGGTCCGGCATCGCCCTCATATGGAAGATCGTCCTGGTGGTCGAACTGCTCGGCCGCTCCAATGGCGTCGGTTTCCAGATCTATCTCTATTTCCAGCTCTTCGACGTCGCCGCCATTCTCGCGTACACGCTGGCTTTCGTGGCGGTGATGCTTGTCATCGAACTTCTCCTGGTGCAGCCCATTGAACGACATGCAACCCGTTGGCGCCGCCGTCCCGCTTAGGGTCGACATCGCCGAAAAGACCTTCAGGTCCGCGCAAGGTGTGTCGATCACGGCGCTTCAGGGTCTGTCCTTCGAGGTCCGGCCGGGCGAATTCGCTTGCCTGTTTGGGCCGTCGGGCTGCGGCAAGACCACGACGTTGCGCATCCTGCTTGGACTGGACAAAGACTTTTCCGGCTCTTTCCAACTGCCGCAAGGCGGCTCGAACCGCATCGCCGCCGTGTTCCAGGAGCCTACTTTGCTGCCATGGCGGACGGTGGAGCAGAATGTCAGGCTGGCGCTGCCGAAAAGCCTAAGAGCGAAGAGTCTCGACGAGCTGTTTGACACTCTCGGCCTCGCCGGCATGCGCTCGCTCTATCCGGCGGAGCTTTCGCTCGGCCTTGCGCGCAGGGCAGCGCTTGCCAGGGCCTTCGCCACCGAACCGGCGGTACTTTTCCTGGACGAACCCTTTGCCTCCATCGACGAACAGACCGCCGAGCGGCTTCGGCAATTGCTTTTGACCGTCTGGTCAGCGCGGCCTACGACCGCCTTGATGGTAACCCACAATCTGCGCGAGGCACTGATGCTGTCGGACCGCATCATCGTGCTTGCGCAGCGCCCTGCCCATGTGCTCGGCATGTTCGACGTAGGCTTGCCGCGGCAACATCGCAACCCACAGGTGATGAGCGACCTTTTGCTGTCGTTCCAGCAAAAATTTCCGGGCGTGGCCTGATCGCCTTACGGCTCGAATGCGGATTGCAAGGTATTTCGCAGCCAATGGCCAATAAAACGGCGAGACTGTGAGGCACCGCCACGCGCGCCTGTTTCGCCTGATTAAAAGCAACGTACGTCGGCTTCAGCCTGCGCGCGTTTCAGTTCCGTGCGCGCCGCCTTCGCTGGCGCGCTTTCGCGAAACAACCCTGCGGCCTCCCCTGTCGTCAGCGACATGCTTTTGAAGGTCTCCGCCCTCTCATAGTGATCGTAAGGAAGGATCGAGGCGATAACATCGATCGAGCAGGAACAGCTTTCAAGCGCCTGACGTGTCTGGCCATTTGTTTGCATGCAGCCGAGCACGTAGTCGGCAATCGTTGCCGTCGGGTAGTCTCCCGCGGCGCTGGCCAAGTTCGCAAAGGCCAGCGTCGCCGCAAAGGCCACCGGCAAGGTGAGAGATCCAACAGACCTTATCATGAGGAACCTCCAGTTGGCCTGGACACCATGCATCCAGACGGGATCATCGCTCCAATTGGCGACGTGCCGCAAAGCCAGTCAAGCTCCCATGGCCTGCGTATACGACCAAAGGAGGAATGCCCTATCGACCGACAAGAGCCAGCTTCATGACCCCCTGCGCACCCTCTTTCACGCGTTCATTTCATGCGTCGCTCACTATCGGCAGCCAGCGAGATGCACGCATACTTACTCCGAGGTGCCTCGTAGAATATATCGAAATAAAGTCAAATGTGTATCACCTTGAGAATACGGGAACAATATGGCTGCTATATATGTCGCAGCTGGCGGCCATCCTCTTATTAGTTTTTTACCCGATGCTTATTTTACTTGTTTCTAAATATTGCATCGCACCATAATCGATATTGCAGCGCAACGACGCATTGTAGGTTTTTGCTTGCCTGGTCTTTTACGATGACATAGCTTTTCCCTGTTTCCGGCTTCAAGAGCGCCACCGTCATCAGGGAGCGGCGGCAGTCTTTCGAAGACCAAGGGGGGCGGGCGGTAACGGTGCCCTCTGCTTCGGGGTAGGTCGTGACAGCTGCCGGAAAATAACTTCCCAACATGAATTGCTTGGGCAGGCCCCTGTGGGGCTTGACGGTCGATTCTTCACTGTGAACCCGGGAGGATTTTGGATGCGTGTACTTGCGAAAACTACCTACATACTGACGACCGCGGCGTTTTTATCGCTCGGCGCTGCCTATACGGCTTCGGCCAATGAAGACCTTGCAAAGCTCGCATCGGATGCGAAGAACTGGGCGATGCAGACGGGTGACTACGCCAACACCCGCTATTCCAAACTCAACCAGATCACTGCGGACAATGTGAAGAACCTGCAGGTCAAATGGAGCTTTTCCACCGGCGTGCTGCGTGGTCACGAAGGCGGGCCGCTGATCATCGGCGACGTGATGTATGTCCATACGCCTTTCCCAAACAACGTCTTTGCTCTCGACCTCAAGAATGACGGCAAGATCCTGTGGAAATACGAGCCCAAGCAGGACTCGAACGTCATTCCGATCATGTGCTGCGACACGGTCAATCGCGGTGTCGCCTATGGCGACGGCAAGATCATTCTCAACCAGGCCGACACCACCGTCGTCGCGCTCGATGCCAAGACCGGCAAGGTCGTCTGGTCTGTCAAGAACGGCGACCAGACCGACGGCGGAAAAGGCGAATCCGGCACGTCGGCACCCGTAGTCATCAAGGACAAGGTGCTCGTGGGCGTCTCCGGTGCTGAATTCGGTGTTCGCGGCTGGCTGGCCGCCTACAATCTGAAAGACGGCAAGCTCGCCTGGAAAGCCTATTCGGAAGGTCCTGATGCAGACACCCTTCTCGATCCCGAGAAGACGACTCATCTCGGCAAGCCTGTCGGAAAGGATTCCGGCACGAACACCTGGGAAGGCGAACAGTGGAAGACGGGCGGCGGCACGACATGGGGATGGTATTCCTATGATCCCAAGCTGAACCTGGTCTATTACGGCACTGGCAATCCCTCGACGTGGAATCCGGTCCAGCGCCCAGGCGATAATCGCTGGTCCATGACAATCATGGCTCGCGATGCGGATACCGGTGTTGCCAAATGGCTCTACCAGATGACCCCGCATGATGAGTGGGACTATGACGGCATCAACGAGATGATTCTCGTCGATGGCATGGAAGTCAACGGCGCCAAGCACGACGTGCTGGTGCATTTCGACCGCAACGGCTTTGCCTACACAATGGATCGCGCCACCGGCGAACTTCTCGTCGCCAAAAAATACGATCCGGCAGTGAACTGGGCGACGGAAGTCAACATGGATCCCAAGAGCGACCAGTATGGCCGCCCGCAGGTCGTCGCCAAGTATTCGACCCAGCAGAACGGCGAAGACACCAACTCGACCGGTATCTGCCCGGCCGCGCTTGGAACCAAGGACCAGCAGCCGGCCGCCTACTCGCCGAAGACCGGGTTGTTCTACGTGCCGACCAACCATGTCTGCATGGACTATGAGCCTTACAAAGTGAGCTACACCGCCGGTCAGCCCTATGTGGGCGCCACCGTGTCGATGTATGCGGCGCCCGGCGGTGACGGCAACATGGGCAACTTCATTGCCTGGGATGCAGCCAAGGGTGAGATCGTCTGGTCGAAGCCCGAGCAGTTCTCGGTGTGGTCGGGCGCATTGGCGACAGATGGCGACGTCGTCTTCTACGGTACCCTCGAAGGCTACATCAAGGCGGTCGATAAGGACGGCAAGGAACTTTACAAGTTCAAGACCCCGTCCGGCATCATCGGCAACATCACGACCTATGAGCATGACGGCAAGCAGTACGTCGCCGTTCTGTCCGGCGTCGGTGGATGGGCCGGTATCGGTCTGGCAGGTGGCCTGCTTTCGCCCGATAACGCCGCTGCCTGGCATGGCGCCGTCGATCAGGGCCGTGCGCAGGGCGACGAGACCGCGGTCGTTGGAACCGCTGGTCTGGGTGCCGTCGGCGGTTACGCGGCACTTGCCGACTATACGACGCTGGGTGGTCAGCTCACCGTCTTCGGCCTCCCGGACTGATAACCGGGAAGAGCCTTACGACTAGGTTCGAAAACGAGAGCCCGGGTCACCCGAAGCCGGGAACCGGGCTCTCGATTACGCGCGCACCCAAACACCGATCAATGCCGCTGCACGACGGCAGCCAGTGTCCCTGGCAAATGAAGGAAGAGTCTGAATGATCGTCCGCATTGCAGTTTCCGCTCTCGCCCTGGTCCTGCTGCCTCTGGCCAGCTCAAGTCTGGCACGGGCCGAAGACAGCATGGAAAAAGCCAAGGCGGTGAAGCAAGAAGGAGGCAAATATGTAGATGCGGACGGAAATCCGACCTACAAGATCGAAAACGGAACCGTCGATTGGTACACGTTCAGCGGGTACCGCCGGTATCACTCCGATTGCCATGTCTGTCACGGACAGGACGCAACAGGTTCGAGCTATGCGCCTGCCCTGGTCAATAGTCTAAAAACCATGGATTACGCCACGTTCCTGTCGATCGTCGCCGAGGGCCGCAAGAATGTCGGCGGCGGCAAGGAAAACGTCATGCCTGCCTTTGGCGACAACAAGAACGTCTATTGTTACCTGGACGATCTCTACGTCTATCTGCGCGCGCGCGCCGATGGCGCGGCACCCCGCGGCAGGCCGCCCAAGCACGAAAACAAGGCTCAGGCAGCCAAGGATGCCGAAGCATCCTGCATGGGTGGATGATATGACCGGCTGCACTGCATCGAAGCTGCGCGTCGTTCTGCCGATCCTCGGCGCCCTCGCCTTGCTGCCGTCGAACGTTCTGGCGCAAAATGCCGGGCTTGGCGCTGCGGGCGAACTGGTCGATCCCGACATTCTGCGCGTCTGCGCCGATCCCTCGAATATGCCCTTTACCGACAAGAACGGCCAAGGCTTCGAAAACAAGCTGGCTGAACTGGTTGCCAAGAAGACGGGGCGGAAATCAGTCGCTTACACGTGGTTTCCCACTGTCACCGGCTTTGTGCGAAACACGCTGGGGGCCAACCGATGCGACATCATCATGGGCTACGCCCAAGGCGATGAACTGGTGCAGAACACCAATGCCTACTACCGCTCCGCCTATGTGCTCGTATACCCCAAAGGCAACGGCATGGAAGGCATCGAGACGATCGAAGACCCGAAACTTTCCGGCAAGAGAATCGGCGTCGTCGAAAGCACGCCGCCAACCGCCAACATGGCCGCCAACAAGCTTCTGCGGACCGCCAAGATCTATCCACTCGCGGTGGATACGCGCATCACTCCGTCCATGGGGGAGGTCATGATCAAGGACATGCTCGCCGGCAAGATCGACGCGGCGGTCCTGTGGGGGCCGATGGCAGGTTACTATGCCAAGGAACTCGGAGCCGATGTCACCATTGTTCCGCTGTTGAAGGAAAAAACCGGCTCGCGCATGTCCTACCGCATCACCATGGGCGTACGTCCGTCCGACCAGGAATGGAAACGAACGCTCAACCGGGTGATCAGGGAAAACCAGCCGGAGATGACCAAGCTCCTGCTGGGTTACAATGTGCCGCTGATCGACGAGCACGACAATCCGATCACGCAATAGTTGGGATGGGTCAGGAGGAGGAAAAACCCAGGCGATGAACAATTGAAGAGAAAACTACAGCTACTTTCGATAGTTTTGTTTTTCGGGCCTTTCAAAACCTTGTGTTTCATTTGTCCATTTGAGAACGTGATGGACGAGCCATTGCTTCGGTGCCCTGCAATGGTTGGCTAACCACCGGATCGGCCCCTTCGGGCTGGTAGAAGAGGAGAAATGTTATGAAGAAGAGCTGGACAAAACCGACCATGTGTCAGGTTGCTGCGGGCTTTGAAATTTCGCGGTATCTGCCTGCTGAAATTACTCCCAAGAAGTAGGCCGCAGAGGTGCGTGTCCCTGGCAACAGGGGCACGCATCCCCTTGCCGCATGGGATTTTCGTGAAAGATTTTGAGGCACGCAAAGCGGGCGGGCCGTTTTTTGCGGCTGCAAATTGGCTGCTGGTCAGAGAAGCCGCGGGGCGGGCGTTTTCATGCGCTTGAGAATCATTGGATCGGCGGCCGGCGGCGGCTTTCCGCAATGGAACTGCAATTATCGTCTGAGCCGTGCGGCTCGCACCGGGGTAGCTGGCGTGCATTCACGAACCCAATCGAGTGTCGCCGCGTCAGCGGATGGGCTCGGCTGGGTTCTGTTCAACGCGTCACCCGACATTCGCCAGCAGATCGCGGCAACGCCTGAATTGCAGCCCGCGCACGATGCGCCGCTGCGCTCGACGCCTATTCGCGCGGTGGTGCTGACCAATGCCGATGTCGATCATGTCGCCGGCCTGCTCAGCCTGCGTGAGCGGCAGCCTTTCGCTATCTATGCAACGACACAGGTTCTGGCGACGCTGGAGGCGAATTCGATTTTCAATGTCCTCGATCCGGCGCTCGTGCCGCGACGCATCTTGCCACCGGCGCAAGGACTGGCGATCTGCGACGCAGACGGCCACGACACCGGGGTGGCTGTCGAGAGCTTTCCCGTGCCCGGGAAGATAGCCCTCTATCTCGAACAAAGAGGTCAGCCGGATGCCAATTTCAGCTCCGATGCCGGCGACACGATCGGCGTCCGTATCGCCGGTGCCGGCAGTCGCGGCTCCGTCTTCTACATCCCCGGCTGCGCCCGCATCGATGCGACCCTGCGCACACGTCTAGCCGATGCCGCATGCCTTCTGTTCGACGGCACGGTCTTCACCGACGACGAGATGATTGCTGCCGGCGTCGGCCAAAAGACCGGTGCGCGCATGGGGCATCTGGCAATGTCGGGAGACGCGGGGTCGATCGCCGGCTTGGCCGATGTGAGGATCGGCCGTCGTGTCTTCGTCCACATCAACAACACCAATCCTGTTCTGGACGAGAATTCTGCCGAGCATGCAGCAGTCGAAGCGGCTGGCTGGGAAGTGGCCTGCGACGGGATGGAGATGGAACTTTGAGTGATTTCCACCACGCAGCCAGCAACGGCCTGTCCTCCAGAGAGCTCGAAGCCGTGCTGCGGCAGGTCGGTGCCGAGCGCTATCACAACCACCATCCTTTCCATCACAGGATGACCAGCGGTGCGCTGTCGCGGACCGAGATGCAGGCCTGGGCGCTGAACCGCTATTGCTATCAGGCGGTCATTCCGCGCAAGGACGCCATGATCCTCGCTCATGCCGAGGATCCGGCGTTTCGTGCCGCCTGGCGCAAACGCATCGAGGATCATGACGGCGAGGACGGCTGGAGCGGCGGTATTGCGCGCTGGTTGCACCTGGCGACCTCGCTCGGTCTCGATGCCGACGCGGTGAAGAGCGAAAGGCTGGCCCTGCCGGCGACCCGTTTTGCGGTTGGCGCTTACCTCTCCTTTTGTACGAACCGGACCCTGCTGGAGGCGGTCGCGTCGTCGCTGACCGAGATGTTCTCGCCGCTCATCATCAGCGAGCGGGTACCCGCGATGCTGGCCAGATACGATTATATCACCGAGGACACGCTGGCCTATTTCAGCCGACGGCCCGAACAGGCCTCGCGCGACGCCGACTTTGCCCTTGCCTGTGTGCTCGAACATGCTGACACGGCGGAGCGCCAGCAGCAGGCGATCGATGCACTGGTGTTCAAATGCGATATACTCTGGGCCATGCTCGACGCGCTTCAACACGCCTATGGCGAGCCGGGCAGTATCCCGCCCGGCGCCTTCCGTCCGGAGGCAGCCCAATGATGGCACTGCGCGAAAGAGCCATGGTGTCGCCGCAGTCGGTTCCATCGCTGCCGAAGCACGTGCGCATACAGTATGACCCCGTGCGCCAGGCGTTCGCGGTGCTTTCGCCGGAAAAGGTGTTCTGGCCGAACCACATCAGCCTCGACATATTGCGCCGCTGCGATGGGCGGTCCACGGTCGGCCACATCATTGCCGGCCTTGCCGCGGATTATGATGCCGAACAGGAGGCCGTGGCGGCCGACGTCATCGCCTTCCTGCAGGAATGGTCGGACAAGCTGCTGGTGAAGCTATGAGCGAGCCCATTCTCCCTCCGATCGGCATGCTGGCGGAACTGACGCATCGCTGCCCGCTGCAATGCCCCTATTGCTCCAATCCACTCGAATTGCTGAAGGCCAATCGCGAACTCGACACGCAGAGCTGGCTCGACCTGTTCTCGCAGGCGGCCGACCTTGGCGTTCTCCAGGTGCATCTGTCCGGCGGCGAACCGACGCTGCGCCGCGACCTCGAGCAATTGATCGCCGGGCTTTCGGCGCGCGGCGTCTACACCAACCTGATCACCGCCGGTGTCGGCATTGCGGATGGCCGCATCGAGGCATTTGCCGAAGCCGGGCTCGACCATCTGCAATTGAGCTTTCAAGGCGCACGGCCGGCGACCACCGAGCGCATCGGCAATCACAGGGGCAGCCACGAAAAGAAGCTGGAAACGGCACGCCGCGCTCGCGCGGCCGGCTTGCCGCTTACCATCAACGCGCCGATCCATCGCCACAATATCGAGGAGGTACCGGAATTCATTGATCTGGCCCTTTCGCTGGGTGCGGAGCGTCTCGAGATCGCCAACGTGCAGTACGCCGGCTGGGCGCTGACCAATCGCGATCAACTGATGCCCGAGCGTGCTGCCGTCGACCGGCAGGCGGAGATCGTCGCGGCGGCGCGCGAACGGCTCACCGGCATCATGAACATCGATTTCGTCACGCCGGATTATTTCGCCATCTATCCCAAGCCGTGCATGGGCGGCTGGGCGCGCGACGCCTTCATGGTGACGCCAGACGGCACCGTACTGCCATGCCATGCCGCCCAGACCATACCGTCGCTCGGCTTCGAGCGTTTTGGATCACGCAGCCTGGCCGCGATCTGGACCGATTCCCCGGCATTTAATGCCTTTCGAGGCACGGACTGGATGCAGGAGCCCTGCCGCAACTGTGAGCGGCGCGAGATCGACTGGGGCGGCTGTCGCTGCCAGGCGATGGCAATCGCCGGCGATGCCGCCGCGACGGACCCGGCTTGCGCGAAATCGCCGATCCATGCGCGCATGGCAATGCTGATCGACGAGGCCCAGCGCGCTGCGACGGTTCCTTCGAAGGACGAACCATTCGTCTACCGGCGCATTGGCGTCGTCACCGAGCCCGCCTGACTGCCGACCTATTCCTACGGCCTACCCTCGTGAAAGCCGTTCGGCATGCCACGTCATATGGTCATGCATGAATGTCGAAATGAAAAAATAGGAGTGATCGTATTCGTCCTGCATCCGCAATTTCAACGGAATGCCTGCCTTGGAGCAGGCGTCTTCGAGCAGCCAGGGCCTGAGGCCCTCCTGGAGGAAACCGTCTGACGTTCCCTGATCGACCAGGAATTCCGGGAAACGGTGTCCATCTTCGATGAGCGAAGTGGCATCGTAGCGCCGCCACGAGGCCTTATCCAGGCCGAGATATTTTTCGAAAGCCGGCTTCGACCAGCCGGCTGTGCTTGGCTGCACGATCGGCGCAAAGGCCGAGCAACTTCTGAAACGCGCGGGATTGTTCAGTGCGATCGTCAGCGCGCCATGCCCGCCCATCGAATGGCCGAAGATCGACTGGCGCGCCATATCGGCGGGAAATTCGCGCCCGATCACGGCTGGCAGCTCCTCGACGATATAGGAATACATGCGATAGTTCTTGGCATACGGCTCTTGCGTCGCGTCGAGGTAGAAACCGGCGCCGCTGCCGAACTGCCAATTGTCCTTTTCATCCGGAATGTCGGCACCACGCGGGCTGGTGTCGGGACAGACAACGATCAAGCCAAGTTCGGCGGCAATACGTCTGTATTCGCCTTTTTCCATTACATTCGCATGGGTGCAGCTGAGCCCGGAGAGGTACCACACCACGGGGCAACGGCTTTCCCGTGCCTGCGGAGGCACGAAAATGGCAAACGTCATTTCGCACGAGCAGCTCGTCGAAAGATGAGAGTAAACATGCTGGGCGCCGCCATGCGACTTGGCAGTCGAGACGAGTTTCGGGTGCTCTGGCATATATTCTTCTCCACCAATTACCGCCGACCGTAGGCTCTACGACATCAAGGGTGATCGCGGCAACCTTGGTGGGCCGGGTGGCGCGCGGGGCTCTTGATCGGAGCCGGGATGGCCTGCCTTCGCCGACCGTCTTGGCGCAGCAAGGCGCGAGAGGCCACTCGCTGGCGCAGCGTTGCCCAGCAAGCCATACGGGCCAGGCTGGGCGATTGTTGGCGATGCTGGCTATAACAAGGACGCACTCACTGCGCAGGCATCGGCGATGCTTCCGGGACGCCGAACTCTGCGCAAATGCACTTGCCCTGGCTTTCAGTGGCGACAGCCGCTTCGACGCGGCTATGGCGGACGAGCACGCACGCGTCATCGCGTGGGCTCACAGCAAGCGCGACAGGGTACCGAGCAAGAACTTGTGAGCCGACGGCTATTCCCGACCGTCGAAAGCCACGGACAGGCCCAGGGCCTAGAAATAGCCGAGTATGGATTTTACCTCGAGATACTCCAACATGCCCTCGATCCCATATTCGCGTCCGTTTCCGGACTGCTTGAAACCGCCAAACGGGGCGTGCGGATCCCAGGCCGGGTAGTTGAGATGCACCTGACCGGAGCGGATCCGCGAGGCCACGTCCCTGACGGCGTCCACATCCTGGCCCTGCACATGGGCCCCCAGACCGTAGACCGTGTCGTTGGCGATGGTGACGGCCTCCTCGATTGTGTCGTAGGGGATGATGCAGAGAACTGGCCCGAAGACCTCTTCCTGGGCAATGCGCATGGTCGTGCGCACGTCGGAAAAGATGGTCGGCCTCACATAGAACCCGACGTTCAGATCGCGCGCACGGCCCGGTCCGCCGGTGAGAAGCCTGGCGCCCTCAGAAATGCCGACGCCGATCATGATTTGGATGCGGTCGAATTGGGCACGGTTTGCGATTGCACCGTGAGTTGTGGCTTCGCAAAGCGGATCGCCAATGACGATCTGGGCTGCGGCCCTTTTGGCGATTGCCTCGATCTCGGAGAGCAGCGAGCGTGGCACAATCATGCGCGTCGGGGCGCTGCATGACTGGCCGAGATTGCGGAAGGCGGCGGCTACGCCCAGAGAAACGGCGCGATCGAGATCTGCGTCCGGCAGGATCACGTTCGGCGACTTGCCGCCCAGCTCCTGCGCGACACGCTTGACCGTGGTCGCTGCCGCCTGGGCCACCGCAATGCCCGCGCGGGTGGACCCGGTAATGGAGATCATGTCGACATCCGGATGGGAGGCGAGACCCATACCCACGCCTGGACCATCACCTTGCAGGAGGTTGAAAACCCCGGCAGGGAAGCCGGCTTCCTCGATTGCCTCGGCGAACAGCAGGGCGTCCAAGGGAGAAAGCTCACTCGGCTTCAGCACGATCGTGCAGCCTGCAGCGAGCGCCGGCGAAACCTTGGCGGTGATCTGGTAAAGTGGCCAGTTCCACGGAGTGATCAAGGCGCAGACACCGATCGGTTCGTGGGTGACGGCGGTTTGCCCCCGTTGCTTGACGAAGCGAAAGTCTGTCAGCACATCGCGAGCGACCTTAACATGCGTGATCGCCAGCGGCACCTGGGCGCTGCGCGCATAGCCGATCGCCGCGCCCATTTCGAGGCTCAGGCATTGAGCCAGCAGTTCGCCGCGCGCCTCGAGCAGCGCTTGCAGGCGATCGAGCAGACCCGCGCGGTCTTCTGGCGTGGTCCGACTCCAGGAGGCGAATGCCCGGCGAGCCGCTGCAACGGCCGCGTCAACGTCCTCGCCATTTCCAAGCGGAAACTGGCTCACAACCTCTTCTGTGGCGGGATTGACGACGACGCCCGTCGCGGTGCCGCTCGGCTCAACCCATTGACCGTCGATGAAGAACTTGTCCAGGTGGCCGTTGCGGGCCAGGTGTTCGAGGGGTGTCATCACCCTACAAGGTCCTTCATGCGGTAATAGGCGCCGAGAATCGGCAGGAACCAGGGGCGCCCGAAATAACCGGGGATCGCTGGCCAGTCGAAATCCTTCCAGGGATTGAGCTCGGGGCGCCCGTCCATGACGTCGGCCATGATGGCGCCCATCAACGTCGACATCTGGGTCCCGTGTCCGCTATAGCCCATCGAGTAATAGATGCCATCGCGCTCTCCGGCGCGCGGCAGGCGATCGCGGGTCATATCGACCATGCCGCCCCAGCAGTAGTCGATGCGGGTGCCGGCCAGTTCCGGAAAGACCTCGACCATCGCCGCCTTGAGTATCCGGCCGCTTTTTTCGTCGGATTGAGGGTTGGACGCGGCAAAGCGCGCCCTCCCGCCGAACAGAAGGCGATTGTCCGGCGTGAGCCGCCAGTAGACAACGAGATTGCGCGTGTCGACGACCATGCGCCCAGTCGGCATGAGACGCCTAAGATGGTCGGGCGACAGCGGCTCGGTCACGATCAGAAATGCGCCGACCGGGATCATGCGCCGGCGGATCCAGCCGAGCGGGCCAACCTGGGAAATGCCGCTTGCCAACAGGACCTGCCGCGCGACGATCTTGCCCTTTGGCGTCGTTACCTCATGCCCGCCTGAAACCTTGCGCATCGCAATGACGGGCGAGCGTTCATGGACCTCTGCGCCACGCCGGGCAGCAGCGGTCGCGAGGCCCCGGACGAACCGGCCGACATGCATGCCCGCGCTCTTGGGAAAGAGCAGCCCGCCATGGTAGCGGTTGGTGCCGACTTCGGTTCGCAGCTCCTCGCGCGCGATCATCCTGGTGTCGGGATCGACATTGGCAGCCAGTAGTTCCTGGCTGCGCGCCAGCATGTCGTAGTGCTCGGGCTTGGCGGCAAGCTTGAGCTTGCCGACGCGGGAGAAGCTGCAGTCGATCTTCTCTTCCTGCACCAACCGCTCGACCATATCGACGCCGGCGTCAAAAGCCTTGTAGAGCGCATTTGCGGCCGGCTTGCCGTGCTTGGCAGCCATGATTGCATAGTTCTGGGCAAAGCCGTTGTTGCACATGCCGCCATTGCGGCCGGACGCGGCATTGCCGATCGTTTCGGCCTCCAACAGGGCAACCGGGGCGCCCTTTTTGGCAAGGGCCAGCGCGGCGGAGGAGCCGGTCAAGCCGCCGCCCACAATCGCCACGTCGTAGTGGCCTTCGAGCGGTTTGGACGACCCTTCATTGAACGGCTGAGACGTATCCAGCCAGTAAGAGGTAAACTTCATTTTCTTGACCACCAGTGTTGATTTGAGTGGAGCGACATCCGAGCGTAGTCGCGCGCCTACCAGCCGCGCATCCGCTCCCAACGCGCTTCAATCTTGGGGCTGGCCCCGTTGACGACGCTGTAGAAATCATGCTGGGCGGCCATCGCACACGCATGGTTGGGCACAATCCGGACCCGAGTCCCGAGCGGCAGCTCGGGCATGGACTTTCCAGAACCGGCACGAATGGCGAGAATACCGTGTTCCTGGCTGGCCTGGGCCACGATCACATCTTCAAGCACCCGCCCCTTTTCGTCGCAGACCACGCCGTAACCCTGATCGATCTGCTGATTCGCGGTTCCCCGGTCGCGCGAAAGTGCCATCCATCCAGCGTCAACCAGCACCCATCCCTTTTCCGGCTTGGACCCGATCACCGTGGCCAATACGGAAATCGCGATGTCGTCGAGTTCGCATACCCCAACGCCGTGCTGGACCAGGTCGAAGAACATGTAGACCCCGGCGCGCAGCTCCGTGACCCCCTCAAGATTGTCGACGAAATGCGCTGTCGGCGTTGAGCCGACGCTGACGATCGGGCAGGCATGGCCATGGGCGCGCAGGATTTCAGCGGCGCGCACCGTGGCTGAACGCTCGTTCTCGCCTGCCTTGACCAGCGCATCGGGCGTGTTCAAGCCATAGGATTCGCCTGCATGGGTGAGAACGCCGACGAGTTTGGCACTGGCCGCGACGACACTGCCGGCCACGTCGAGCAACTTCGGATCGTCCGGCCTCAAGCCACCGCGATGGTCATCGCAGTCCAGTTCGATGAAAACAGATGGGGTCATACCGGTGGCTTGGCGGACGCTGGCTAGGGCATCGGCCTGCCCGACCGAATCGAGCAACAGCTTCACATCAGCGCCGGTGCGGCGACAAAGCTCCATGGCCCGCTTGGCCGAGGCCGGCGAGATGCCGACCGCGTAGGTGATGTCTCGAAAGCCATGGCCCGCGAAATACTCCGCCTCGGCGATGGTCGAGACCGTGATCGGACCGCGTTCGCGATGGAACGCGTATCGGGCGACATCGATGCTCTTGGCCGTCTTCATATGCGGGCGCAGCACCACGCCAAGCTTCCTGGCGCGCTCAGCCAGACCCTTGATGTTGTGCTCGAGCCGGCCACGGTCGAGAAGCAGCGTCGGGGTGACCAAGGCGTCGATCGTCCTAGCCGTCTCGCTCACCGCCAGGCTTGCCGCCATCTTGTTCATAGTCTCGTTTCCTAGGTGAACGACTGGTTTGCCAACGCATACATATGGGCTGGCCCCTCGGCGACGGGTCGTTGTCCTTTGACCATGGCGGTCGCAGTGCCGGACCGCTGCAGGCCAAGGCTCGCAAGCCAGTCGCCCAATCCATCCTCGGCATAGACGTCGATGCGAACGAATTGATTGTGAAGCTTCGAAAGCTGGGCCAGGATCAGAAGCCGCGCGTCGTGGTCGCTCTCGGCTGCACAAGGGCCGACGACATAGCCGCGGCCAAACCTCCTCGCGACAGCGTAGCCTGCAATCCGTCCCCTGCGCTCAATGACCAATGCGTTGCCCACATTGGCGAGCGCAGCCACCATCGGCAGCCGGGGCATGCCCGTGGCCCGTTCGTCGAAGGCCTGGATTGCCGCGAGGTCAGAGGCTGTCGCTTGACGGATGTCGTCGTGGGTACTCCGCGTCACGGCGACAGCCAGCGAGCCCTGATGCTGAAGCACCGTGCCCCAAGCAGTGAAGCCGCGTCGCTTGTAGAGCGCCAGCCCCTCTTCGGTTGAGTTGAGCAGCAGTTTGCGACCGTGTGTCGCCTCAAGCAATCCATCAAAGAGCCGGGCGCCGTTGCCACCGCCTTGCGCGGAGCCAGTAACTATGATCATCCCGATCGAGGCATAGGACTGTCCGTAATTCCAGGACATGGCCGTGCCAATCACCTGTCCTGCCCGCTCAAGGACCAGGCCATTGCCGACCATCAGGGCAAATTCCCAATCCTCCTGACGGTAGGGCCAGGCCATCTCCTGCGACAGCTTCAGTGCGCCCGGCAAATGGCGGGTTTCCAATTTCATCAGCTCGATCGGGGCGCTGACGATATCTCTGTCATGCTCAAAGGCCATAAGGTGCAACGCTGTCAGTTGATCCAGAGTCGGATTGAAGTCGGATCTTAGAGTCGCGCCCGGCGGACAGATTTCGCTGCTGTTTTGCCCCTTCAAATCAGCGGTATTATTCGTTTTATCCAGTTCCTCGGCACGCCAAATCGTGCAAATCGGGCGAGGAATACCTGGCACCTTGAATCGCCGCTTCGTGGTTGCCCGATCGGCGATGCCCAGGAGGAATTTTGGATGATCTACATCAGCGACGAGGAGTCAGCCGCCCTCGTCACGCATGAACTTGCTTTCGAGGCGGCGCGCGAGGCTCTCGTGGCGGCAGCATCGCGGCAGAGCTGGGTCTTTCCGGCTGTTCTCGGGCGCACACAGGAGGTGACCAATACCTTCTCAATCAAATCCGGTTCGTCGGGCGAGCTGACCGGCGTCAAAATTGGCTCCTTCTGGTCGGGCAACCCGGCACGTGGCCTTCCCCGCCACAACTCGACCATCGTGCTGCTCGATCAGCATACAGGTCGGCTCGGCGCCGTAGTCGAGGCCGGGAAGGTCAACGCCTACAGGACGGCCGCCGCCGACGCGGTTGCGGCCGATCTTCTTGCGCGCAAGCAAGCTAAGGTTCTGGCGATCTTCGGGGCCGGCAACCAGGCGAGCTTCGAAGTGATGGCGCTGGCACGCATCCGCCCAATCGAAACCGTGCTGGTCGTGGCCCGGTCTTCGCCGCGGCGCGACGCTTTTGTCGATCAGATCGGCGAAAGGGGACTGAAGGCGCGCGCTGCCTTGGCGGAAGAAGCCGTGCGCACGGCCGACATCGTGGTGACGGCGACACCCGCACGCGAACCGCTGTTCGATGCCGCTTGGGTGGGACCCGGAACCCATATCGTCAGCATCGGGTCGGATGCTCCGGGTAAACGCGAATTGCCGAGCGAATTATTTCCCAAGGCACGTCTGTTTTGTGATCTGCTTTCCCAGTCCGTCCAGATCGGCGAGTTCCAATACGTGCGCGACGAGATCGACGTCGGCGTGCTTGCGGTAACGCCAATCGGCGACGTTATTGAAAGGCGTGCGCTCGGACGCCGCTTCGACAATGAGATCACGGTCTTCGACAGTTCCGGTATCTCCCTGCAGGATCTCTACATGGCCGACGCGCTGATCCGCGCGAACGCGTCCCACCGCTGATCAGCTTCGCACCAGGCCCCAGTCCCGACGGATTTTTCCACACTCTCCGGCAACAAGGTGACCTCGCGCGATCCTGCAGTCGTGTCAGCGGCGGGCGCGCCAAAGGGTTGCCCGCATGAACCACGGATCGCCCCCGATGTCGGCGACTAGCGTCTGGCGCGCCAGAAGGCGATACGGTCCTGCAACCGATAGCACTGGATAATCGCCGGCATGAACCACGGATTGCCACGATAGAGCGGGACGGCCGAAGGCGGTCGAAAGTCGAACGCAGTGCGCGACTGCTCGCCATGCCCCATCAACTTGTGGGCCGCACGCATGCCAATCCATGGCGCCCAGACCACGCCCGAACCGCAGAAGCCGGAAGCATAGACCACACCGTCCTTCTCGAAGATGCGGGGCAGCATGTCTCGGTTCATCGCCACGTTGCCGAACCAGCAATGCGAAAGACGCACGTTCTCCAACTCCGGGAAAAGGTTCACCAGGCCCTTGCGAAGGAGAAGTTTCGGCGCCGCCGGATCGCCGACGCGGGAACTGTCACGGCCCCCCAGCAGGATACGTTTCCCGTCGGGCGAGGGACGATAATAGAAACCGAGTTGCCGGTTCTCGGTGATCGTCATCAGCTTCGGCATCAGCCGCGCCATGATATCGGGCGCAAGTTCCTCGGTCACGATGATCCGGCTGCGGACCGGAACCAGGCGGCGGCGCAGGAAGGGAGCGGCGCCGTCGGTATAGCCGTTGGTACAGACCAGAACCTGCCGTGCATCCACCGTCCCTGCCGAAGTCGCGACACGGAACCCCGAACCGTTCCTCTCGATCGACTTGACCACTGTATGCGAATGAACCGTCAACCCGGATGCGAGCGCCACCCGCAGGAGCTCAGCATGGAATTTTGCGGGGTGCAGCCCGCCAATGTCCATCCGAACGGTTCCGCCGCGGTAGAGGTCGGTGCCGATATAATTTCGCTGCTCGGCATGCGGAACCGCGTAGGACTCGATCCCCAGTTTCTTCGCCAGCGTCTCGGCGCCGCGCGCCATCTTCTCATACTGTTCATATCCGAAAGCGCCTTTGAACTGGCCAACCAGTCGGAAGTCGCAGTCGAGCCCTTCGGTCTTGATGAAGTCGTAGAGGAATTCGCGTGCGACCTTGCCCTCGGCCTCGATCGCCATGGCCTTCTCTTCCCCGAAGCGCCGGGTGATCGTGGCATAGTCCGGCCGGATGGTCCCGCTCGTAATCCCGCCGTTGCGGGTGGAAGCACCCTCGCCCGGATTCATCGCATCAAAGGCTGCGACCGAGCGCCCTTCGCGCGCCAGCGCAAGCCCGGCCGAAAGCCCGGCATAACCGGCGCCGACAATTGCCACGTCAAGGTTCTTTGCGACCGGCTGTCGCGGCCGCGGCATGACGGGCGCTGCTTCCCACCAGTAGGGTGTGTTCTTGTCGGCGATATGAGGCTCTTGCACGTGGCTGACTTCTCGCTGCATTGCAGGGGTAATCTACGGTCGGTGAAACTTTCAGATGTGGTCGTCTCGGACGTCGAGCGCATCACGCAGCCCGTCACCGATGAAATTGAAACTGGTTACCGCGATGGTGATTGCAGCTCCGGGAATGATTGCCAGCCAAGGTGCGCTGCCCAGATATTGCTGGGCGCCATTGAGCATGTTGCCCCAGCTGGGCAGTGGCGGCTGGATCCCGTAGCCGAGGAAACTGATGTAGGCTTCCATGAGAATGGCGCGCGCGACCGTCAACGTGGAAGCGACGATAATCGGCCCCATGGCGTTGGGCAGTATCTCGCGGAACATGATGTGGGTGCCGCTCAATCCCAGCATTCGCCCGGCTAGGACGAACTCGCGTTCGCGTAACGAGCGGACTTCCGCTTCGACTATGCGGGCAACCTCCATCCAACTGGTGAGGGAGATAATGAGGGTGATCATCACAGGACTGGGCTTCAGTGCGGCAGCCAGCGCCAGCAGCAGAAAGATCGATGGGAATGACAGGAATCCATCGACCGTGCGCATCAGCGTGGCCCCGACCCAGCCGCCGCGATAGCCGGCAATTACGCCGACCAGGGTGCCGATGAGTGTCGACAAAACCATGGCAAAGAAACCCACCAGCAGCGAGATTCGTCCCGCCATCAAAAGCCTTGCCGCCACGTCGCGGCCAAGCGGATCGGTACCTAGAAAGTGGTAGCCCGTCAGCGGAGGGGCAAAGCGGGCCCGCAGATCGATATCCAGTGAGTCATAAGGCAGGAGATGGGGGCCGAGGACGCAAGCGAGGCTCAGGAAGATGATCATCGCCAGCCCGAGCAGCGCCAAGCGATGACGCATGAAACGACGTGCCGCGCGGTTGTTTCTCCATCGGCTTGGAGCTGCATTTGCGGTGAAAGCGGTCATATCGGCTGTCTCCTGTCGGGGAAGTTGCGCGCTCAAGCCAGACGAATGCGCGGATCGACAACAGCGACGACAATGTCGGCGATCAGGTTTCCAAGCAGAACGAGGATGGCGGAGAACATCAGCAGCCCCATCACAACCGGATAGTCGCTGTAACCAAGGCTATCGAGGAACAACCGTCCCATTCCTGGCCAGGTAAAGACGGTTTCGGTCACGAGCGCGCCAGTGAGGACACTGGGAAGCTGCATCCCGGCCAGGGTAATCATCGGCAAAAGTGCGTTGCCGACGACATGCTTCATCAGAATCCGGCGTTCACTCAACCCCTTGGCCCGAGCCGTCTTGACGAAGTCCTGGCTAATGGCATCGAGAGTGGCCGTCCGCATGTAGCGGCTCCAGATCGCGACATGGACCAGCGACAGCACGATACTTGGCAGGATCAGATGGTGGAGGTAGCCCAGGATTGAGGCGTCGCCGATCTCGGACATATTACCCGCAGGCAGCCAACCCAACTTCAGGGAAAAGACGTAGATGCCGACGAGTCCGAACCAGAAGGTGGGGACCGACAACGCAACCATGGCCCCGACAGTTGCAAGATAATCGAACAGCGAGTAGCGGCGCGTGGCGCCTCGGATACCAATCCAGGCGCCAATGGAGATCGCAATTGCGGTTGAGGACCCCATCAGCAGCAGCGTGGCAAAGAGATGGCTGCCGATCACCTCCAATACCGGCGCTCCGTCGCGGAAGGAGTGACCCCAGTCGCCCCGCACCAGCCGCCATGCCCAGTCCAGATATTGGATCCATATGGGTCGATCGAGGCCCAGCAGCCCCTTGAGACGCTCGATATCCTGCTGGGTCATTCCGGGATCGAGCCCGAATTGCGCCAGCGGGCCGCCGGGAAGGAGGTTCAGAATGCCGAAGCCGATGATCGAAACGATCACAAGCAGCACCAGGCTCTGCGAGAGGCGATTTAGCAGGAAGCCGCGCATTCGAGTCCCTCCATTGTGGGTTGATGATTTTAGTCTGTTGCCGCCGCCGCGGCGGAATCGGCGGGGCGGCGGCAACTGCGTGGATTAGGCCTTCCACTGCCAGGCTGCGGCATCCCACGACGCGGTGCGGGTGTTGGCGTTGGGCTCGAAGCCGTCCAACCCCTTCTTGCGCCCGAGGACGATTGTGTACGCGAACAGCGGCAGGAAGGGCAGATCATGGCGCACCACTTCCTGCACGCGATTATAGATCCCGCGTCGTTCTTCCGGATCGAAGCTGCGAGCGCCCTTTTCGAGCAGGGCATCGACCTCAGGGTTGGAATATTGCCCGGTGTTGGAACCGTGTCCGCCTTGAGCGGCGATTGCCTTCGTATGGAGCCGGTTTGTGGCGTCGGGGTCCGCGGCAATCAGATAGGTGACGCCCACCATGGCGGTGTCGAATTGCGACTTCAGCCAGAACTCGCCCCACATAACTGCAGCCGGCAAATTCGAGATCGTCATCTCGACGCCGATCTCGGCAAACGTCTGCTGCAGGAACTGCTGCGTCTGCTCGCGGAGGTTGTTGCCGGAAGTTGTCGAGTTGGAGAAGGACAGTCGCACCCCATCCTTGGCGCGGATTCCATCCGGCCCCGGCGCCCAGCCGGCCTCATCAAGGATTTGGCGCGCCCGGTCCAGATTGAACTCCTGAACCGGCAGGTTCGGGTCGTAGTAGTAGGACTCCTTCGGCATGAAGGTCTCGGTGAGAGTGCCCACGCCGTAATAGATCGTGTCGACGATCGCTTTCCTGTCCAAGGCGGCGTAGAGCGCCTGGCGCACTGCCAACTCCTTGAACTGCGGGCGGCCCAAATTGAGGTAGATCGACTCCAGGGATGACCCGGTCTCAAGTGTCACCACGCGGTCTGCTAGTTCGCGGGCTTCAGTATAATGGTCGGCGGTGATGTACGACTGATCGACCAGGTCCACATCGCCGCTCTTGAATTGCGTGTAGAGCACCGTCATGTCGGGGATGTATTTGAAGATGAGCTGCTCGACATAGGGGCCTTCGCCCGCGTACTCAGGATTGGCGACGAGCTCGATGTGATCACCTGCGACGCGCTGGCTCCATTTGAATGCGCCGGTGCCGACCGGCGCCTGGTTGAAGGCGGCTGTATTCGGATCGGCCTCTTTCTCCAGAATGTGCTTGGGCACGATGAACGTTTCGGCCAAGAACGAAAGATAGGGCGCAAAAGCCTCCTTCATCCGCCATGTGATCTCGGTGGGCGAAACCACTGTGATGTCCTGCACGAGCGAATGGCCGCTCGTGCGCCAAGCGCGAAACTTCGGGTTCGTGATGAGTTCAAGGGTGAATTTCACGTCCTCGGCCGTGAAGGGCTCACCATCGTGCCAGCGGGCATTGTCACGCAACCGGATGCGCCAGTTGAGACCGTCCTCCGAAATGCCGCCGTTCTTTTGGCTTGGCACCTCGGCTGCGAGGTTTGGATGTAGACCACCTTGGGGATCCATGCGGACCAGCGCGTCGAAAACCGAGAAATGGACCGCGTCATCGACTTCGATATGCGCCATCAGCGGATTGAACACGGTCGGCTCTTGGGAGAGGCCGACGATGACGCGACCGGCCGGGCCTGCAGGAGGGGTCTTGGCGAAGGCGGGCTTGCCCAACAGATTGGGCGCGATGAGGCCTGCAGCCCCACCTATCGCCATCAGTCGCAGCGCTTCGCGCCTCGAGTAGTTGGACGTAGTCGATGAATTTTTGGTCATGGTAGTTCCTCTCTTGTTATTTCTTATGCGTTTGCTGCTACTGGACGGGCATTGCCCGGCCGCTCTCCTGGAATTGCCGCTACCAGTTGGCGCGTGTAGGCTGCTTGCGGGTTCAGGAATATTTGCGAGGGCGGTCCGCGCTCGACGATCCGGCCCTTCTGCATCACCGCGATTTCGTCGCAGATCTGGCTGGCGACGCGCAGGTCGTGCGTGATGAAGACCATCGACACGCCCGTCTCGCGCTGGATCTGGTCCAGAAGCTGCAGGATCTGCGCCTGGATCGACACGTCGAGTGCGGAGACCGCCTCGTCGGCAATCAACAGCTTCGGCTTGAACATCAGCGCACGAGCGATGCCGATGCGCTGGCGTTGCCCACCCGAGAACTCGTGCGGGTAGCGGCCAAAAGCGCCGGCATCGAGACCGACATGGGCCAGAAGCGCACGCGCTTCATCGCGCGCTTGGACATAAGGCATCCCGTGCGCCATCGGGCCCACCGTCATGATGTGACCGACCGTCGAGCGTGGGTTCAGAGAAGCGAAGGGATCCTGGAAGATCATCTGGATCCGCGGTCGAAGCGGGCGGAACTTCGCTTCGGAAAGCTTGGCTATGTCACAGCCCTCGAACAAGATCCCGCCGCCGTCATTGTCCAGCAGCTTGATCAGCAGCCGGCCCAGCGACGATTTCCCCGAACCGCTCTCGCCTACGACCCCAAGCGTGCGGCCGGGCGCCAGTTCGAACGAAACCTCGTTGACCGCTGTCACAACTCGTTGCGCGCCGAACAGCGCGCTGCCGCCGCGATAGGTCTTCACCAGACCCTCAACCTTCAGGATCGGCTCCTTGCTGGCAGCCTCCGGACGAGGGCGATCTTCGCCGGTCAAATGCGGTACGGCTGCAATCAGGCGCTGGGTATAAGGGTGCTTGGGCGACTTCAGCACCTGTTCGGCGCTGCCCTGTTCGACGACATTGCCCTTTTCCATCACCACGACGCTGTCGGCGATCTCGGCCACCACGCCGAAATCGTGGGTGATGAACATAACGCTCATGCCCTTGCGCTGCTGAATGTCACGGATCAGTTGCAGGATCTGAGCCTGGGTGGTGACGTCGAGCGCGGTGGTTGGCTCATCCGCAATCAGCACCGTCGGCTCGAGCGCCAGGGCCATGGCGATCATGACGCGCTGCCGCTGCCCGCCCGAAAGCCGGAAAGGGTACTGGTGATACATGAGTTCGGGATCTGGCAGGCCTACTTCAGTGAGCAGCTCGATAGCGCGGTTTCGACAGGTTTGTGGCGTGCCGAAGCCATGCGCGGCCATGACCTCGTCAATCTGCGCGCCCACCGTCATCAGGGGATTGAGCGCCGAGAGCGGGTCCTGAAAGATCATCGACACGACCCGTCCACGCAGGTTGCGCAGCTTGTCGGGCGACATGCCGATGATGTTCATCCCCTCCAGCTGGATTATTCCCGATGAGAGGCGGATCACCTTGGGCAGTAGCCCCATGATCGCGTTCGCCGTGACCGACTTACCCGATCCGGACTCGCCTATGATGCAGAGTATCTGGCCGCGTTTCAGATCGAAGGAAATGTCCTTGACAGCATGGGTCCGTTCCATGCCTTGCGGCAAATTCACCGTGAGGTCGCGCACCGAAAGCGCCACATCGTGGGGGGCTACAGCCTGGATGCTTGCGACCATCGAGATCACCTCCCCTTTCAACCGAGCGCGTCCACCCTGTTGCGGACCGCTTCATCGCCCTTTGAGCAGAAGCGCCTCACCGTAGCGGCCGCAGTCTGGCCTTCTCGGCGCTTCGCGCGCTGAGTCTGCGAGAGACGGGTTCTGCTCATCCTGGCGGTTCCCTTATGAAATCCGGTCCGTGTACCGGACTCTGTTCCCTTTTTTCTTGGAGAACTCTCTGAAGGGGCAAGCCCTGCCTGTCGGATGTCCTCTGGAGCCTGCCTACCATAAGGAAGGGTTGCTCCGTTCTTCCAGCCAGTTTGACTGTTCTGTTTCCGCAGAGTCTTCGAAACTTGGCCCTCGCGCGGCAGGAACTTCTGAAAAGAACATCCAGTTCGGCATTTCACTCTGTTCCCGTTTCGGCGCGGAAACCGGGATCAGGCAACCATATCCTTCATCCGGCAATACGCGCCCAAGAGGGATAGGACCAAGGCTTTCCGGTGTACATCGGCACATGTGCAGGTCATGCCGCCGAGCGGATTGGTGACCGTGCGGCCCATCACAATGTCGGCCAAGGCGCTGCCGATCAAGGTCGACAACTGCGCCGTGTGCCGCCCATACCGCAGATGACGCGACTGCATGAAGTGTACTCCTGCTTGGCTCGCAGCGAGCTTTTCGCACAATAATTGCCTGTCCTGGAGGCTGCTAAACGCAGGAAATTCCGTCCAGGCACAAACTCCGCAGCCTGCATTTGCGGGCGGCAGGTTAGGATGCTTCAAATTACCGGAGTCCCATCCATGCCCGCGCCGCTCATGCACATCGACTGCAGCCCTTCCCTCCCTCGCGAGGCGGAAGTCGTCGTCATCGGCGGCGGCGTGGTGGGCGTGTTCAGCGCATATTATCTGGCGCGCCGCGGCCTCAAGGTCGCCCTGGTCGAGAAGGGGCGTATCGCCGCCGAGCAGTCCAGCCGAAACTGGGGCTGGTGCCGCCAGCAGAACCGCGATGCGCGCGAGTTGCCAATGGCAACCAAGAGCCTCGATCTCTGGGAGAAGGTGGCACAGGAGACTGGTGAGGATACTGGATTTCGCCGCTGCGGGCTCCTCTATCTCTCACAAGACGAAAATGAGCTGGCAGGCTGGGCGAAGTGGCGCGATTTTGCGAGAACGGTCGGGATCACCACGCACATGCTGAGCACGGAAGAAGCCACCGAACGGGGCAAAGCGACGGGCCGCAAATGGAAAGGTGGCGTGTTCTCGCCAACTGACGGAACGGCGGATCCTTCCAAGGCAGTGCCGGTTGCGGCGCGCGGCATCATGGCGGCGGGCGGCACCGTACATCAGCATTGCGCGGCGCGCGGGCTGGAATTGAGCGCCGGCCGGGTGAGCGCTGTGGTAACCGAAGCGGGCACCATCCATACAAAGACTGTTGTCATGGCCGGGGGCGCGTGGGCTTCTTCCTTCTGCAACCAGCTCGGTGTTCGTTTCCCGCAAGCTGCCGTGCGTTCGTCCATTCTGGCCGTGGCACCCGGCGCAAACAGCCTGCCGGATGCCCTGCATACCACGCGCGTCTCTCTGACGCGGCGCAGCAACGGTGGATACGCGCTGGCGATCAGCGGGCGGGCGCGTGTCGATCCAACGCCGCAGCAGTTCAGGTTCAGCCGCGAGTTTGTACCTATGTTCGCCCGCCGCTGGCGCAATATCGCCCCGGGCGCCTTAGAGGGCTGGCGTCAAGGCCATGAAAGCCTGCGCAAATGGGCCCTCGACGAGATCACGCCAATGGAACGGAACCGCATTCTCGACCCGAAGCCCGACATGGGACAGATTCGGCTGACATATCGAAGAGCCTGCGAATTGATCCCCGAACTCCAACGCGTCGCGATCTCCGATGTGTGGGCGGGTTATATCGACAGTACACCCGATGGCATTCCCGCAGTCGGCGAAGTGGAGGGGATTCCGGGCTTCATCCTGGCGGCGGGATTCAGCGGTCACGGCTTCGGGATCGGCCCAGGCGCGGGGCATATGATCACCGACATCATTACAGGCAGCGAGCCTATCGTCGATCCGCGTCCTTATAGGCCCGAGCGCCTGAAGACTGCTGCGTGGGGCAAGGTCGCTGAATTCTGAGAAGACCGTCTTGCCAACATACAATCGATCGCACACGAGATTGAGGTCACCAGGCGGCCAGCACCAAAAAACAGGGAAGTGACGATGCGCGAATATGAGATTGCCGCCATTCCGGCCGACGGGATCGGCCCAGAGGTGATTGCCGCAGGTCTCCAGGCGCTTGAGGCGCTGCAGCAGCGCTGCGGCGACTTCAAGCTGCGCCTCCAGCACTTCGACTGGGGCTCAGACTATTACAAGGTCCATGGTCGGATGATGCCCGAAGATGGGGTGGCGCAACTGAAGCGCTTCGACGCCATCTTCTTTGGCGCGGTGGGCGCCCCCGATCTGCCTGACGACATCACGCTCTGGGGCCTCCGGCTGCCGATCTGCCAAGGCTTTGATCAGTACGCCAACGTGCGGCCGACCAGGATATTGCCCGGGATTGTTTCGCCGCTGGCGGGCGTTGGCCCTGGCGATCTGGATTGGGTGATCGTACGGGAGAATTCCGAGGGCGAGTATTCGGGCCACGGCGGCCGCGCCCATCGCGGACTCCCCGAGGAAGTCGGAACCGAGGTCGCGATCTTCACGCGCGTCGGCGTCACCCGCATCATGCGATATGCATTCCGGCTGGCGCAGTCACGGCCGCGAAAGCTCCTGACAGTTGTTACGAAATCCAACGCGCAGCGCCACGGCATGGTAATGTGGGACGAAATCGCAGCCGAGGTGGCGCAGGAATTCCCGGACGTCGCGTGGGACAAGATGCTAGTCGATGCTATGACAGTGCGTATGACGTTGAAACCTCGGAGCCTCGATACGATCGTCGCCACCAATCTTCACGCCGACATATTGTCGGACCTTGCAGGCGCGCTCGCGGGCAGTCTCGGCGTTGCACCGACCGCCAACATTGATCCCGAGCGGCGCTATCCCTCGATGTTCGAGCCAATTCACGGCTCGGCATTCGACATCGCCGGCAAAGGTATTGCCAACCCGGTCGCCACCTTCTGGACCGCTGCCCAGATGCTCGAACATCTGGGCGAGAGCGCAGCGGCGGTGCGGTTGATGAGCGCTGTGGAAGCGGTGACGAGTGAAGGCGTGCTGACGCCGGACGTAGGAGGGACAGCGACCACGCAGGAGGTGACGGACGCCGTCTGTCGGGCGATCCGCGGTTCGAACCTGTGACAGGTTTCCAATGAAGCTCGACAGGATCGACATCAAGATCTTATCCCAACTGCAAAAGAACGGGCGGGTCACGAATGTCGAGCTTGCCGACCTGGTCAACCTTTCGCCGAGCCCTTGCCTGATGCGGGTGAAGAAGCTTCAGGCGGAAGGCTTCATCACCGGCTATTCCGCCCAGATCGATGTGTCCAAGCTCGGACAGACTCTAACGATCTTCACCGAAGTCACGCTCAAGCACCATCAACAGAACGACTTCGCGAGATTTCTCACCGCTATTCAGAAAGTCGATTCTGTCATCGAATGCCATCTGGTTTCAGGCGGCTACGACTATCTTGTGAAGTTTGTCACAGCGGGCATCAGCGAGTACCAGACAATCATGGAGCGGATGATCGAATTGGATATCGGAATCGACAAATATTTCAGCTTCGTCGTGCTGAAGTCACCGATCGTGAAATCCCATTTGCCTCTCGACATCATTTTCGACAAATGAAGCTGCTCCGCAGTCTTGGACCTGGAGAGCCGCGCGCCAGCATTCCCTCTTGCTGTTTTCGCTGCGCTTGTGCAACGGCATGCGATTCCACATACCGGCAAATGCTTGGCACTTGGCAGACGGCGGCATCACCTGAGGATTTGTTTCGGGGCCGCTAAAGCGCGTCGCGTTCGACCGGCCTCATGCGACGCGCTTTAGGTTCTTGTTTTGATGCATGTCGTTATCGCAAAACCGCTGCACACTTTTGCGCGACATGCATTAGGCGTCTACCGCATTGACCGAGGTCGCTTCGGCGATGCCAATGATCATCCCTGCATCGCTGACCGCACGTCCTTGTCTTCGAGCGTTTGATCCAGCGTCATTCGGGTACGTTCGAGGATTCCATCAATATCGTCCTCGGTGCAGCAGAGCGGCGGCGCAAAGCCGAGGATGCCGCTGTTGAAGGCGCGGATGACAAGGCCGTTCGCCCACGCGCGCTCGAAGATGCGGCGCCCCGGATCGGCCGCCGCCGGCAGCGGCGTTTTGCGCTCCTTGTCGGTGACCAACTCGATTGCTGCCAGCATACCGCGACCGCGGATGTCGCCAACCAGCGGGTGGTCGGCGAGCGAGCGAAGGCCTTGCATCAGGCGCTTCCCGGCCTTGCGCCCATTCTCGAGCAAGCCATCTTCATAGAGACGCAGGCATTCGAGCCCAACTGCCGCGCTCACGGGATGGGCCGAATAAGTATAGCCATGGCCGACGGCCGCTTTGCCGGCTCCGTCCGCGATCGTATTGTACACGTGGTCCGACATGAAGACGGCGCCCATCGGCACGTAGCCCGAGGTCAGTCCCTTCGCTGTGGTTATGAAATCCGGCACGACGTCGTCTTCCTCACACGCGAAGAGCGGGCCGGTACGGCCAAAGGCAGTGATAACTTCGTCGGCAACGAACAGAATGTCGTGTTCCTTGCACACGGCGTGCAGAGCCTTCAGCCAACCTGTCGGTGGAACGAGGACACCGCCCGAACCCTGGATGGGTTCGGCGTAGAAAGCTGCAACCCGGCCGGCGCCGAGTTCCGCGATTTTGGCCCGCAGGGCCGCGACCGATGCATCGATGATCGACTGCGGGTCAGAACCGACCGGATTGCGATAGGCGTAGTGCGAGGGAATCTTGTGCTGCCAGTCGTATGGCACACCGAAACCAGCATGGAAAGCCGCGATCGCTGTCAGACCTGACCCTGCCGTCGAGGATCCATGGTAGCCATACTCAACCGAGATGAACTGGTCTTTTTGCGGCGTACCCTTGGCATGGTAGTAATAGCGAATAAAGCGGATCGTACTGTCGACTGCGTCGGAGCCGCCAAGCGTGAAATAGACATGGTTCAAATCGCCGGGCGCCAGTCCGGCAAGCCTGGCGGCAAGGCGAATGGCAGGCTCGGATCCCAGCCCGAAATATCCCGTCGCATAGGGAAGCTCTCTTAGCTGCTTTGCGGCTGCTTCAACGACGCTTTCCTGGCCGTATCCGATGTTGACACACCATAGACCGGCGAATCCGTCCAGCAGGGTTTTCCCGCTTGCATCGGTCACGGTTGCGCCTTTGGCGGATTTGAGCACCCGCACGCCCGTGTCCTCGTGGCCCCGATAGCATGAAAACGGGTGAACCAGATGTGCGCGATCGAGTTCGATCAGTGAGTTTGCCAGCATTTCTTCCTCCGATTCAGCGCAGTGCCTGACTTACGAGAGCATTAAGTCCGGTGTGGTGTGGTTTCGTCCTTCAGCTCGTTTTCCAGCGTGATCTGCTGCGCGGTCATGGTTCATTCCGGGCCTGAATTCTCTAGGCCCAAGATAGGCTGCTGCGGACAGCAGTTCTTCCCGACCAGAACCTGAGCGATAGGCGTTTTGACTTTGCTTTGCCGCCGGCGCCGCATTTTATGCCGACGCACGGCTGAAGGATCGCGCTCCCGCCGAAGCCCGAAACGAACTCAGGCGCAACTCTCTGCCAAAGCTCTCACCCAATACAAAACAATCTGCTTCAGGGCGCATCGAATGCGGCGACTAGCCTTCTCCGGTCCTCATTATGATCCTTGCTGTAAAAGGCACGCAGTGCCGACAGGATCGGAAGGATCGACGCCCATGACCCAGTTCAGACCGAAATACATCACCTTCGACTGCTATGGCACGCTGACCAACTTCGACATGGCCGGCGCGGCGAGACGCATATACGGCGCGCAGCTCTCCCCAGCTGGGATGGCGCAGTTCATCAAGGATTTCTCGGCCTGTCGCCTCGATGAGGTCCTTGGCGCCTGGAAGCCCTATGTCGAGGTCGTGCACAGTGCCGTGGAACGGACCTGCAAGCGCAACGGCGTCGCATTCCGGCCCGAGGATGCCCAGCGCATCTATGCGGAAGTGCCGACATGGGGTCCGCACCCGGATGTCCCGGTGGGCCTGGCCAAGGTGGCCAAGGAGATTCCGCTGGTGATCCTGTCGAACTCCATGAAGAGCCTGATCATGTCGAACGTGGAGAAACTCGGCGCGCCCTTTCACATGGTCATCACGGCCGAAGAGACGGGCGCCTACAAGCCGCAGATGAAGGGCTTCGAATATATGTTCGACAAACTAGGCTGCGGCCCGGAGGACATTACGCACGTGTCGTCCTCATTTCGCTACGATCTCATGACCGCCTATGATCTCGGTATCAAGAGCAAGGTCTGGGTGAACCGCGGCCACGAGCCTGCGAACCCCTTCTACGAATATACCGAAATCAAGGATATCGGCGGTCTGGCCGGCGCCGTCGGACTGGAGCCCGTTCGGGAATTCGCCTGAACGTCTGTTTGCTGGCGCAGTCACACCAGACTGAGGCGCTCCCAAAACGTTAATGCTCACTGGTCGCAATAGAGAAAGGGGCGGTTTTCACCGCCCCTTTCTTGTGGTTCCAACGCTTTAGGGCTGCAAGTGTTTCCACCTGCGTGCAAGATAACTAGTTAAGCCCGCCAACATGAAGCGCCTTGACCTCGAGATATTCCTCGATGCCGAGCTGCGATCCTTCGCGCCCCACTCCCGACTGCTTGACACCGCCGAAAGGCGCAACCTCGGTCGAGATCATGCCTGTGTTGAGCCCGACCATACCGAACTCCAGCGCCTCGGCAACACGCCATGAGCGCTTGAGGTTGTCGGTGTAGAAGTAGGCGGCAAGGCCGAACGGCGTACCGTTCGCAATGGCGATGGCCTCTTCCTCCGTCTCGAAGCGAAAAAGCGGCGCCACCGGACCGAACGTCTCTTCCGATGCCAGGAGCATCCCCGTAGTAGCTTCTCCCAGCACGACGGGCCGTGCATATTGCTTACCCTCCGGCATCGTCTCGCTTTGGGCGATGATCTGCGCACCTTTCGCCCGTGCATCCGCGATGTGACGCTCGATCTTGTCGATCGCGGCCGCGTTGATCATCGGGCCGATCTCAGTGCCCTCGTCGGTCCCTGCGCCAACCTTCATCCGCGTGACGCGCTGGCTCAGCTTTTCGGCGAAAGCATCGTAAACGCCTTCCTGCACGAGAATCCGGTTCGCGCAGACGCAGGTTTGACCGCCATTGCGGAACTTGGATGCGATCACCCCTTCAACTGCCTTATCCAGATCGGCGTCGTCAAAGACGATAAAGGGTGCGTTGCCGCCAAGCTCCAGGCTCAGCCGCTTGATGCTATCGGCCGCGCCACGCATGAGTAGCGCACCGACGCGGGTCGAACCGGTGAACGAGATCTTGCGCACCGTCTCGTTGGCCATCAGTTCGTTGCCGATTTCGATGGGCATGCCGGTTACAATATTGATCACGCCGGCAGGGATACCTGCCCGTTCCGCCAGAACGCCGAGCGCCAGCGCCGAGAATGGCGTAAATTCCGACGGCTTGATGACAACCGTACAACCTGCGGCCAGCGCCGGTGCCACTTTGCGTGCGATCATCGCGTTGGGAAAATTCCACGGCGTGATGATGGCGCAGACGCCGACAGGTTCTTTCAGCACCAGAATGCGGCGATCGGCCGTGGGTGACGGAATGGTCGAGCCACCGATCCGGCGCGCCTCCTCCGCAAACCATTTCACAAAAGATGCGCCGTAGCGGATTTCATCCACCGCCTCGGCAAGCGGCTTGCCCTGTTCCAGCGTAAGCAGGAGCGCGAGATCCTGTTCGTGCTGACGAATGAGGTCGTGCCAGCGCTCCAGAAGTCCTGCACGCTCGGCATGGGTCTTCTTCTTCCAGCTTTTGAAGGCCTCAGCCGCGGCGCCGATTGCGGCTCTCGTCTCGTTCTCCCCCATTGCGGGAACGGTGCCGAGAACACTTTGGCTGGCAGGGTCAATGACATCGACCACGCCCTTCGTTTCGCCATCCCGCCAGACACCGCCAATCAGCGCCTGCTGGCGGAAAAGGTCGGAATCGTTGAACATGCCAATCTTCGTCATCGCATTCATGGTCTTTCCTCTGCTTTTTCAGATCAATCCTGCCAGCACGGCCTGCGTGATTGTTTCAGTCCTGTCCTTGCCAGCGATCGTGCCAATCCCCCGCGCGGTTGCGGACTCGATTGCGGACATCACTTCTGCCGCAGCCTGCCCCTCACCCAGATGCTCGAGCATCATCGCACCGGACCAGATCGTGGCGATCGGATTGGCGACACCGAGATGCCCGATGTCGGGCGCCGAACCATGGACCGGCTCGAACATGGAAGGCGCGCTGCGATCGGGATTGATATTGGCGGAGGCGGCGTAACCCAGCCCGCCCTGAATGGCCGCTCCAATATCGGTGAGGATGTCGCCGAAAAGGTTCGATGCGACGATTACGTCGAGGCTTTCCGGCGCCAGGACCATACGGGCGGCAATGGCGTCGATGTGGTAGTGCGAGACCTCCACATCGGCATAGTCTTTTGCCAACTCGCGCGTGACCTCATCCCAGAAAACCATGGTGTGTTTCTGCGCGTTGGATTTGGTGACAGATGCGAGCTTCCTGCGACGCGCCCGCGCCTGTTCGAAACCGAAACGGATGATCCGTTCGACACCCGTACGCGTGAAGATCGCAGTCTCTACCGCGACCTCATCGGCCGTGCCGGAATGAACGCGCCCACCGGCGCCGGAATATTCGCCTTCCGTATTCTCGCGGATGCACAGGATATCGAAACCATCGGAGCGCAGCGGCCCCTGAACGCCCGGCAACAGCCGGTGCGGTCGTATGTTGGCGTACTGCGTGAACCCTCTCCGGATCGGCAGGAGCAGTCCGTGAAGCGATACCGAGTCGGGCACTTCCGCGGACCAACCCACAGCGCCGAGATAGATCGCATCGAATTTTCGAAGTGTCTCGATGCCGTCTGACGGCATCATTGCACCGGTCTCCAGGTAGTAGGCGCACGACCACGGGAATCTTGTGTCATCAAGGGCGAAACCGCCCCGCTTAGCCGCCGCCTGTAGCACCTGCCATGCCGCCTGCGTGACGTCCTTGCCGATGCCGTCGCCGGGGATGAGCGCTATCTTGTAGGTCTTCATTGATGGAGGTCCTCATTCGCACTAACGTCATCGGAAGAATAGTCGACCGCCTGCCGCATTTTCCGTCGAGGATGAGCCGTGTGACGGCGTCGAATCGCGTCAGGCGGAACTTGAAAAGCCGATTGTTCTGAAGCCTCCGCGCGCTATTCGGCGGGACTTTGAGCGCTGAACTCAGTCATAAACGCAGACGTAGATCTTGCGCACGGTCTCGATAGTGCGCCAGACGCCGACGAAACCAGGCTTCATCACGAAACTGTCGCCGGCGCGGTAGGTCTTGGTCTCACCGCCCTTCTCCTCGATTTCGACGAGACCCGAAACTATGTGGCAGAACTCATAGATAATGCCCTTGATCGAATGCGTCTCGCCGGGCGTCGCCTCCCAGACACCGGTGAGCACCTTTTCGCCCTTCGAGGCATCCTGCGCCCAGGTCTTGAAGGATGGATTGCCGGAAATGAGCCGCTCCGGAGCCGGTAGTGCCTCCTTCGGCGCGAAGTCTGGAACTGTGTCGATCGTGATCAGAAGTGACATGTGATGTTTCCTGGTTAGTAGCCGAGTGTCCGATCGACGAGGCCGATCAGTTCTTCTCCGGCGCGGTGGCGCCGGATGTTGTCAACGACGGATTGTGCCGCCGTATGCGGTTGCGTCACCGAGGCGATGTGCGGCGTTATCATCACCTTCGGATGCGACCACAGCGGATGGTCTTCCGGGAGCGGTTCTGGATCAGTGACATCAAGCATCGCCGCAGCTACGTGACCGGTGTCGAGCGCGTTGATCAGCGCGGCCTGGTCCAGTTGCGGACCCCTGCCGACATGCAGCAGCTGCGCCCCGACGGGCAGCAAGTCGAAGAACTCTGCATCGAGCACGCCGCACGTTTGTTCCGTGAGCGGGAGCAGGCAGACGAGAATATCCGTTTGCTTCAGAAAGCCCGCGAGTTGGTCCGTGCCGTGAAAACAGGCGACGTCCTCTATCCGCTTTTCGCTGCGGCTCCACCCGGCAAGCGGAAACTGGAAGGGCTTCAAGCGCTCGATAGCCGCCTGGGCCAGCATGCCAAGGCCGAGGAAGCCAACCCGGCGTTCGGCCGCCTGTCGAGCGGCAATCGGTTGCCAGAGGCATCTTTTCTGCTGCTCAAGATAGGCGGGCATCTCGCGGTGGAGCGCCAACACGCCGAGCGCGACGTATTCCTGCATCATGCGTATGATGCCGTCCTCGACCATGCGCACAAGCTTCACATGGCTTGGCACCACGTCCTGCTTGAACTGGTCGACGCCCGCTCCGATGGAAAACAGCACTTCCAGATTGCGGTAGCGCGAGATCTCGTCCGGCACAGTCCAGGTGATGAGATAGCGCACCTTCTCCGGCTCCGTCTCGTCCCCGGAATGGACGAATTCCAGATCCGGGAGCTGGCGCGCAAAGACCTCGCGGAAGACCGCAGCACGCGCCGCATCGGAATTGAAAAGAAACGCCATGGTGACCGCCCTTCCTTCAGGCCGCAAGACGCGCGCCGAGCCCCTCGATCATCTTCCGGCAAGCGGCGAGTTCACCAATCTCGATATATTCGTCGGGACAATGGGCACGGCCGATGTCGCCGGGTCCGCAAACGACCGCATCGATGCCGGCGTGCTGATAAAGTCCGGCCTCCGTGCCGTAACTCACAGCTGTCAGCGGCTCCTGCCCAGTCAGCTCCGTCAGAACGGCCGCTAGCTCACTCCCGTTAGCGGGCGCAAGGGCAGGATAGGTGCTCAACTCGTGCCACGCCACATCAAAGCCGCTGTCTCGCAGGGCGAAAAGCCGGGCCTTGACCGGCTCAAGCAGGGAGGCTGGAGAAACGCCGGGCAAGGCACGCGCCTCGATATCGGCTGTGCAGTGACCAGCGATGATGTTGACCGCCTGTCCACCGGCGATGACGCCCACTTGCAAGGAAGAATACGGGGGCTCGAAATTTTGATCGAGCGGCCCGTCGGCGAGGGATTGGCCGTAGGCCACGGCGTGCGCGATGACGCCGGCCATGGCGTGCACGGCGTTGAGTCCGAGATCGGGGCGTGAGGAATGGCCGGATCGCCCGATCACCTCGAGCCGCGCGGCGGCCTTCCCCTTGTGCGCGCGCACGGGCTGCATCCGGCTCGGCTCGCCGACAATCGCGCCAAGCGGCCTCTCGCATAAGCTCGGCAACGCGGCTAGGAGATGCGGCACACCACGGCACCCCGCCTCTTCGTCATATGAGAATGCGAGATGAACTGGCTGCCGCAGATTCATCGCCGCAAGTCCTGGGAGCGCCGCCAATGCGCAGGCGAGGAAGCCCTTCATGTCGGAGGTGCCGCGGCCGTAAAGCCTGCCGCCCTCGCGACGCAGAACGAACGGGTCCGAGCTCCATTCCGGCTCGCCGGCCGGGACGACATCCATATGCCCGGAGATGATATAGCCCCGACCCTGGCGCGGGCCGATCGTGAGGAAAAGGTTGGACCGGTCGCCCTCGGGACCGGCGAGAACCGTCACCTCGGCTCCGGCTGCCTGACAGTAGTCGCGGATCCAATCGACGATCGCGCCGTTTGGCGTGCCCACAACAGAGGGAAATGCAACCAGGGTCGCGAGGATTTCTTCCACGTTCATGGCGGTCCGCTCTGCTTGCACACTATCACCGGGTGCAACCAGCCTATCCGCAGGCAGCAGTGTTCCCTGCCGAATTGCGTCGTGCTTTGGCCGAAGATTGCGAAAAAGCACCTCGAACCAGCGAAACCTGCTGGCTTTCCCGTATAATGCTGCGGCAAAAGAGGTATGTCGCGACATGGCGATCGATGACAGGATCAACACCGCGTGCCTTGCGCATTCGTTGAAGGAGCGGATCGATTGAGATGCAGAGATCAGTACGCCTGAAATCCTTCGAACTGGTCGCGCGGGACATTGATGATGTCGACGTCAAGCTACTGCACGCGCTGTCGATCTCAGTCCGCTGGCCTCACCGGCCGAAGGATTGGGACTTTCTGCGCCGTGCAGGACGCGGCATTGTTGCCGTTGATGGTATTGGACGCGTTTTCGGGAGCGCGATGTGGTTTCCCCACGGGGACGACTTTGCCACCATTGGCCTGGTGATCACAACGCCACGCACACAAGCGCAAGGAGGCGGCCGATGGCTCATGGACCTAGTCCTTGAGCAGTGCGGCGATCGCAATTTGGCGCTCAACGCGACCCATGCTGCCTACCCCCTCTACGTTTCACTCGGCTTCACGACCGAGGCGATCGTATACCAGCGCCAGGGGGAGGTCCCACAAACACTCCCGGCTATGCCGGCCTTGAACGGTGAATTGCAGGCGCTGTCGAGCGACAGGCTTAAGGACATCACGCCGCTGGATACGCGCGCGTTAGGGCTAAACCGCGAGAGGCTGCTCGCGTTGCTCGCAGCGGATGCCTCAATCTGCACTTTGAGCCGCGGCGGCGAAATCGTCGGCTATTCCATGTGTCGCGAGTTCGGTCGTGGTCACGTGATCGGCCCCATGGTCGCGCGAAACGATCTCGACGCGGTCCATCTTACAGCCCTGCATCTGAAGGAACTGGCAGGACGATTCGCCCGCGTCGACACCCGCGAGAAGGATGGCGTGTTTGCCGCGTTTCTCCAGCAGAGCGGCCTCGGCATTGCCGAGACCGTTACGACCATGTCCAAAGGGCGCCGCTTCCTGAACCGGCAAGACAATGGGCCTTGGGTCTATGGATTGGCCGGCCACGCCTTGAGCTGAATGCAAGCATACTGTCGCCTTCAACCAGCCGTCAGAGAATCAATGAGCCCGGGCTGATCTGGAAGTGTGGACCGAGGCGCCCGATCGAGATGTCGCGGGCGGGTCTATTTGTTCGACAGCGTCGAGCACGCGCAAGCGTATACCGAGAAACATTCCGCGCACCTGAACTGTTTCGGTATCGCCGACATCGGCGTTCGCTCGTACGCTGTCAACGAACGGCTGTCGATGGCCACCCGTGGACGATGAGCCGATATTGATATGTAATAATTTGGTGGGCCCGGAGGATGTGCCGAAAGCGTTGATTTGTTGGGTTTTGGAGGCCACAATCAGAAAGCTTCCCGTATTGTTCCGCACGATCCCGCAGCTGATTATGGTCAGCCGTCTTTGCTATGGATCAATGAATGCCCAGTTCATACCGGTAGGCTTGCGGGGATCAGCCGAACAGTTGCCTGGAAGAGAGAGAGAGTGTGTGTGTGTGGGGGGGCACAGGCGAGGACGACTACCCATTGGCCAACGTCACTGACTGACAGGAAAACATAGCGGATGTCTGGTTCTTCTGTCGAATTGACAGTGCGGTGATCGAAAGCGGAACTTGGCAGGACACCAGCGTTAGCTTGCCTTGAAGCAGCCGTGGTTTAGTAGCCGACAGGAAGAGAGCTGGGGTTCTGGGAGGACAAGCATGGGTGAGGATCTATCCGGTCATCACGCCGACCGCGTTCAGGCCGCGATCGCTTCGGACGCGGCGGCGAAGTCCGCGCTGGTCGCTTCCTGGCGACGGTCTTCCAGTCTGCACCGGCTCGATCCGGCCGATTGCAGCCCCCCACGCTATCTGACAGAGGCGGAATTGGGAGAGGCCCGGCAACGCATCGGGCCGCTCGTCCGGGTTGCTCAATCAAGCCTGGACCGGCTCTATCTTGCGGTGGGCGGCGTTGGATGCTGCGTCCTGCTCGCCGATCGCGACGGCGTGCCGGTCGAACGGCGCGGCGCGCCTGTGGACGACGAGACGTTTCGTTCCTGGGGGTTATGGACAGGGTCCGTCTGGAACGAGGAGAGCGAGGGCACCAACGGTATCGGCACCTGTCTGGTGGAACAGCGCGTCCTGACGATCCACCGTGATCAGCATTTTCACACGCGCAACACCGGGCTGAGCTGCACCACGGCTCCGATTTATGATCACCGTGGAGACCTTGCGGCTGCCCTTGACGTGTCTTCCTGCCGGGCTGATCTGACCGAGGTCTTCTCCAAGCTTATTTCCATGGCCGTCGTCGACGCGTCGCGTCGGATCGAGGCCGAGAACTTCAAAATGGCATTCCCCAAGGCGCGCATTCTGCTGGCGCCGGTGCCCGACAAGGGTTCCGGCGCGTTGATCGCGGTTGATGCGGACGACCTTGTGGTCGGCGCGACCCGTTCGGCTCGCCTGGCGCTTGGAATTACGCAACAGTGTCTCGACAAGCCGATGCCTGCGGCCGATCTGCTCGGTTGGGCCGAGAGCCGCCCCGAAGTCCTCGCCGAGGCGGAGCGCGGCGTTCTGCAGCGGGCGCTGGCGCGCGCAGACGGAAATGTCTCGGCCGCGGCCCATGCGCTCGGCATCAGTCGCGCCACGCTTCACCGCAAACTCAACCGCCTGGACGTCCACAGGTCCCACTGACTTTTGAAACGTCGCGTGACTGTCGCAATTCTGCGACACACCCGCCCGCCCACTGTCCCCGGCGCATTGGCAATAGCGGTGGGAGATCGCAAGTGTCTTCCCGAAGCGTCGCATTCCGCGGCGCCAGCTTTGCGGAGGAAGACACATGAACAAGGTAGAATTCTCACGCCCGGTCAAGGCGCCCTTCGATAAGCGCTACGGCAATTTCATCGGTGGCAAATGGGCCGAGCCGCGTTCGGGCCGTTATTTCGAAAACTTCTCGCCGGTGAATGGTCAGTTGCTCTGCGAGGTGGGTCGCTCGGATGCCCAGGACATCGAGGCGGCTTTAGACGCTGCCCATGCCGCCAAGGACGCCTGGGGGCGCACGAGCGTGGCCGAGCGCTCACTCATCCTCAATCGCATCGCCGATCGCATGGAGGAAAACCTCGATCTCCTCGCATCTGCCGAAACCTGGGACAACGGCAAGCCGATCCGCGAAACGACCGCCGCCGACCTGCCTCTAGCCATCGACCATTTCCGCTATTTCGCCGGTGCCTTGCGTGGCCAGGAAGGCAGCCTTTCGCAGATCGACGACGATACCGTTGCCTATCATTTCCATGAGCCGCTCGGGGTGGTTGGCCAGATCATCCCGTGGAACTTCCCGCTGCTGATGGCCTGCTGGAAGCTTGCTCCCGCGCTTGCCGCCGGAAACTGCGTCGTGCTGAAGCCTGCCGAGCAGACGCCGGCTGCCATCTTGCTGTGGGCCGATCTTATCGGCGATCTGCTGCCGCCGGGTGTGCTCAACATTGTCAACGGCTTCGGCCTCGAAGCCGGTAAGCCGCTCGCGTCGTCGCCGCGCATTGCCAAAATCGCCTTCACCGGAGAAACCACGACCGGCCGGCTGATCATGCAGTATGCCAGCCAGAACCTGATCCCCGTCACCCTGGAACTGGGCGGCAAGTCGCCCAACATCTTCTTCAAGGACGTTGTCGCCGAAGACGACGATTTCTTCGACAAGGCGATCGAAGGCTTCGTCATGTTCGCGCTGAATCAGGGCGAAGTCTGCACCTGCCCGAGCCGCGCGCTCATTCATGAATCGATCTACGACAGGTTCATGGAACGTGCGCTGAAGCGTGTCGAGGCGATCGTGCAGGGCGATCCGCTCGACCCCGCAACGATGATCGGTGCCCAGGCATCATCCGAGCAGTTGGAAAAGATCCTGGCCTACATCGACATCGGCCGCCAGGAAGGCGCCGAGTTGCTGACCGGTGGCGAGCGCAACGTCCTGCCCGGCGATCTCGCCGGCGGCTACTACGTGAAGCCGACGGTGTTCAAGGGCCACAACAAGATGCGCATCTTCCAGGAAGAGATCTTCGGACCGGTGGTCTCGGTCACGACCTTCAAGGACGACGACGAAGCGCTCAGCATAGCCAACGATACGCTCTACGGCCTCGGCGCCGGTATCTGGACACGCGACAGCAACCGCGCCTACCGGTTCGGCCGCGCGATCCAGGCGGGCCGCGTCTGGACCAACTGCTACCACGCCTATCCCGCGCATGCGGCCTTCGGCGGCTACAAGCAGTCCGGCATCGGCCGCGAGACGCACAAGATGATGCTCGACCACTACCAGCAGACCAAAAACATGCTGGTCAGCTACAGCCCGAAGAAGCTCGGCTTCTTCTGATCGCCGCTTTGACCCACAGGCGCGGCTCCGCGAGGGGGCCGCGCCAAAGGCTGGAAATCGGAAAACATGATGCGAGCGAAGGTCACAGCGACACCGGCAGCCCTTGAACTGATCGCCGAGATTGTCGCCGAGCACGGTCCGGTGCTGTTTCATCAATCCGGCGGCTGCTGCGACGGCTCTTCGCCGATGTGCTATCCGCGTATCGGCTTCATCGTGGGCGACCAGGACGTGCTGCTCGGCCACATCGGCGACGCGCCGTTCTACATCGGTGCGTCGCAATTCGAGGCTTGGAAACATACCGATCTCATCATCGACGTGGTGCCGGGTCGCGGTGGCATGTTCTCGCTGGATAACGGGCGGGAGAAGCGGTTCCTGACCCGGTCGACAATCTGCACCGCATAGGCGAAACCTGCCGGTTTGATTTCGAGCAAGGAAGGCACCGCAGCAATCTCTACCTTCCGAAGATGATCCTCAATCTGCTCATCGGCACCGTCGTCATTAGCCTTACGGTCCTGGTTCACACCTTTGGTCTGATCGTGGTCACACATGTGATGGGTCACCTGGTCGCCCGGTTTCGCATGCACGGGCGCCGCAGCCGCATCGTTGCGATGATCAGCGTGGTGATGGGGCTCTTTGCCATCATGACCGCAGAGGTGTGGCTCTGGGCAGGACTATACCGGCTGCTCGATATCTTTCCTGACTTCGAAACCGCGCTGTACTTTTCCACCATCACCTTCTCGACCGTCGGCTACGGCGACATTGTGCCCGCTCACGCATGGCGCGTCCTCGCGGCGCTAGAGGGCGTGAACGGATTTCTTCTGATTGGCTGGTCGACCGCCTATCTGATCGCGGCCGGCACCCGCATTGGCCCATTCAAGGCCGGCGAGCATTTCTGAACGGGCGATCGTTCAGACCGCTACGGAATGCCTGGCTGTACCGGTTTCGAAATATTTGTCGAACTTCGCCGCGATGCTTCTGACAAAGGGCCGGCTTTCCGCCGGCACGACGAAGCGGTCACCATCAAGTTCAAGCAGCCGCGCAGGACCATGAAGAGCCGTGGAACTCGCCTTGAGGAGAAGTCTTTGGCCGGCTTCGCCAAAGCGCTCCACCAGCTCAATCGCCGAGAAGGCGAAGTCACACATCAATCGCTCGATGATCCAGCCGCGAACACGGTCGTCGTCGGAAAGCGCGATACCCCGAACAGCGGCCAGCCCGCCATCAGCAACCATGCGTCCATACTCGGCGGTCGAAGGCATGTTCTGTGCATAGCCCTGGCGAAACTGGCTGATGGATGACGGGCCAAGGCCAATCAAGGTCTCGCAGCGATCCTCGGTATAGCCCTGGAAGTTCCGGTGCAGTGTTCCGGCGCGGGCGGCAAGCGCGAGGGCATCGCCCGGTTTGGCGAAATGGTCGAGCCCGATTGCTTCGTATCCCTGGTCCACGATCGCCCGCGCCGCAAGTTGCGATTGAGCAAACCGCTCTGCCGGACCCGGCAGCCATGCCTCGTCGATCATCGTCTGATGTTTCTTGGACCACGGCACATGGGCGTAGCCAAAAAGCGCTATCCGGTCCGGTTCCAGGGTCAGTGCCTGCGCGACGGTGGAGGAGACACTCTCCCTGGTCTGGTGTGGCAAGCCGTAGAGCAGGTCCAGATTGACCGATTCGACGCCGCGCGAACGAACGCCGTCGACTACCGCTTTGGTCTGAAAAAAGCTCTGCTCGCGGTTAATTGCCTTTTGCACCTTCGGGTCAAAATCCTGGACGCCGAGGCTCGCACGGGTCATGCCGATTTCGGCGAGTGCGTCGAGGCGGGCATCGTCCATATCATTGGGTTCGATTTCGACGCTGATCTTGGCGCCGGGAAGAAAGGTGAAGCTGTTGCGCAGGGCGGTTCCCAGCGCCACCAGATCCTCCGGTTTGAGCATCGTTGGCGAACCGCCGCCGAAATGGACGGCACGCACGCGGCCCTTGCCTGCGACAAGACCGGCGACGGTGGCGATCTCGGCATGCAGTGAGCGAAGATATGTGGTCACCGGTTCGTAGTGGCGTGTCTGCTTGGTATGGCAGGCACAGAACCAGCAAAGCTTGTCGCAGTACGGGATGTGCAGATAGAGCGATATCTCGTGGCCCTCGTCGAGCGCCTGCAGCCAGCCCCGACAAACGGCAGCATCGACGCTTGCATTGAAATGCGGCGCTGTCGGGTAGCTCGTATAGCGCGGCACGTTCTCACCAAGTCTGGCAACTAATTCTGGCCGCACGTCTCTATCCGCTCCACTTTGCATGGCCCGACGTTGCCCACATTACTGGCCGGTAGCCTTGATTTCGGTCAAAGTCCGCGGTGGACAAACTGCCGCAAGGATTTTCCTGCCGCCGATGCTATCTTGCCGGCACTTTGGGTCCTCGGACGACCATGATGACAGTGCGTCAGGATATTCACAGCACCGGCATTCCAGTGCTTTGCCGATCATGCGAAGCGCGCCACCATGGCGTCTGCGGCGCGCTCGATCCCGATCAACTGGTGGGCCTCGCCAAGACCTCATCGAAGCACACCGTTGAACCGGGCGCAGAACTGATTGGTGACACCCAGACCGTCGACCGTTATTCGAACGTACTTTCCGGCGTGGTGAAGCTCACAAAGAGCCTGTCGGACGGACGCCAGCAGATTGTCGGCCTCCAGTTTGCCCCCGATTTCCTGGGCAGGCCCTTCAAGGTGGAGAGCGCGATCAACGCCGAAGCCGCAACGACCGTTTCCCTGTGTTCCTTTCCAAAAGCCGCCATCGAACGCATGATGAAGGAATCGCCACAGCTCGAGCACCGTCTCTTCAAGCAGACGCTCAATGAACTAGACGAAGCACGAGACTGGATGGTGACGCTGGGGCGCAAGAGTGCTGCGGAAAAGGTGGCGAGCTTTCTCCTGATGATCGCCAGGAATATCGATCCCACGCTTGACCCGGCGGCCCAGTCGACAAGCTTTGACCTGCCGCTGACGCGCGCCGACATCGCCGATTTTCTCGGCTTGACGATCGAGACGGTCAGCCGCCAACTGACCAGGCTGAGAACAGACAGCGTAATCCGGATCGACAACAACCGGCACATGACTGTGGAGAACATGAGCCGGCTGCAGCGACGCTCCGGCGCCTAACCGGCATCGACGACCCCGATCATCGGCAAGACGTGCTCGCGTTCGAAGGCGATATGCCGGCGCAAGCTTTCGAATAAGCCGCGCAGCATGAAGCCGACAGCCTCGGCATTCTCGACTGTCTCGCCATGGCCGATCGCCAGCAGGATTTCAGTCACCTCGCCGGCGAAGCATTCGTCCTCGACGTGTTCTGCGCGCAATCGACGAGTTGAAGCAAGGTTGGAATCGCTGCCAGTCAAAGCAGCCTCGTAGGCCGGAAAGATAACCGTCTCCTCGTATTGGTGAATGTTGCGCAACAGCGGAACGATCGCGTTGGCCACGCCAATACACTTCAGGCGATCTGCGGCCGGCAACGTATCGGCGATCTTTTCCAAGGCGTCACAAAGCCGCAGCTTTTCCCCATGGGCACGTTTCATCACAGCGCCAGGGAGGAACTCTCGATCGAACCGTGCGACCGGCATGGAAATCTCGCGGCGGGCTTCAAACAGCGACGATTTCCGCTCGTTCTCCCCGTCCAATGAAAGCCTCCTGATCGTTTGCGAGTTCGAAGCTGCCCAATCCAAAAGCAAATGGCTTTGACATGGATCAAGGCAGCGACGACGCGACTGCTGAATTGGTGTCAAGCGGATTGGTATCCGCGCATCCCAATCCGAGGTCGGGGACAGGTCATGAAGTTCGGCACGCAAATCTTCGCCTTGGGCCTGTTCACATTTGCGGCCCTTGTGGCAGCCGGGTTCGGTGTGGACGAGCCATTCCGGCAGCATATGTGGGTACTGTTTTTTGTGCTGCTCGGCTTTGTCGCCATCCTCATCCGCAACACGAATTTCGAAGTGGCTGCTCCGATCGACCCGTCCGCCTACATGGATGGGCCAGTCCGCTATGGCGCCATCGCCACCATGTTCTGGGGTGTCGTCGGCATGCTGGTCGGCGTCGTCATTGCGCTGCAACTTGCCTACCCCGATCTCAACATTCAGCCCTGGTTTAACTTCGGCCGTTTACGGCCATTGCATACGTCGGGCGTCGTCTTCGCCTTTGGCGGCAATGCGCTGCTCTGCACGTCCCTGTATGTCGTCCAGCGCACCTGCCGCGCGCGGCTGTTCGGCGGCGATCTCGGTTGGTTCGTGTTTTGGGGCTACCAGCTCTTCATCGTCATGGCCGCGACCGGCTACCTGCTCGGCATCACCGAGAGCCGCGAATACGCCGAACCCGAATGGTATGTGGATATCTGGCTGACCATCGTCTGGGTCGCCTATCTCATCCTGTTCCTCGGCACGATCCTGAAGCGCAAGGAGCCGCACATCTACGTCGCCAACTGGTTTTACCTGTCCTTCATCGTCACCATCGCGATGCTGCATGTGGTCAACAACCTGTCGATGCCGGCCTCATTCCTGGGTTCCAAGAGCTACTCCGCCTTTTCCGGCGTCCAAGACGCCCTGACGCAATGGTGGTACGGCCACAACGCCGTCGGCTTTTTCCTCACCGCCGGCTTCCTCGGCATGATGTATTACTTCGTGCCCAAGCAGGCGAACCGGCCGGTCTATTCCTACCGGCTGTCGATCGTCCATTTTTGGGCGATCATCTTTCTATACATCTGGGCCGGCCCCCATCACCTGCACTACACCGCCCTGCCCGACTGGGCGCAGACACTCGGCATGGTGTTCTCGATCATGCTGTGGATGCCGTCATGGGGCGGCATGATCAACGGCCTGATGACGCTGTCGGGCGCCTGGGACAAGCTGCGCACCGATCCGATTATCCGCATGATGGTGATGGCCATCGCCTTCTACGGCATGTCGACCTTCGAAGGTCCCATGATGTCGATCAAGACGGTCAATTCGCTGTCGCACTATACCGACTGGACCATAGGTCACGTGCACTCCGGTGCGCTCGGCTGGGTTGGGATGATCTCGTTCGGCGCGATCTATTACATGGTGCCGAAGCTTTGGAACCGCCAACGTCTCTATTCGCTGCGGCTCGTCACCTGGCACTTCTGGCTGGCGACGCTCGGCATCGTCGTCTACGCGGCCGTCATGTGGGTGTCCGGCATCATGCAGGGCCTGATGTGGCGCGAATACGACGAGCAGGGCTTCCTGGTCTACTCCTTTGCCGAAACCGTGGCCGCCATGCACCCCTACTATGTCATGCGCGCCATCGGCGGGGCCATGTACCTCTCCGGCGCCCTGATCATGGCCTGGAACATCGCCATGACCATCCTCGGCTACCAGCGCGAGGAAGAGCCGATGCCGGGCTCCCTGCCCGTCCTGCAGCCTGCCGAATAAGGAGCCAGACAATGGGCTTGATGGACAAACACGCGCTGATCGAGAAGAACGCCACGCTTCTGCTCATCGGCTCTCTTCTTGTGGTGACTGTCGGCGGCATCGTCGAGATCGCACCGCTCTTCTATCTCGACAACACGATCGAGAAGGTCGAGGGCATGCGCCCTTACTCGCCGCTCGAACTTGTCGGGCGCAACATCTATGTGCGCGAGGGTTGCTACCTCTGCCATAGCCAGATGATCAGACCGTTCCGCGACGAGGTCGAGCGCTATGGTCACTACAGTCTGGCGGCCGAGTCGATGTACGATCATCCTTTCCAATGGGGATCGAAGCGCACCGGACCGGACCTCGCCAGGGTTGGCGACCGCTATTCCAATCAATGGCATGTCGAGCACCTTACGGATCCTCGTTCGGTGGTGCCTGAATCAATCATGCCGAGCTATGCGTTCCTGAAAGACACGCCGATCGAGGTGAAGGATTTCTCGACGCATCTGGTCGCCAACAGCCGTGTCGGTGTCCCCTACGGCGACGACATGATCGCACACGCCAGCGCCGACTTGATGGCGCAGGCTGATCCCAACGCCGACACATCCGGCCTCGAAGCCCGCTACCCCAAAGCCAAGATCGGCGACTTCGACGGCAACCCGCAACAGGTCACCGAAATGGACGCCCTCGTCGCCTATTTGCAGATGCTCGGCACGCTGGTCGATTTCAAGAACTACGACGAAGCCGCCGGCTACCGCTGAGGAGTTTTATCCATGGATTACAATTTGATGCGGGAGTTTGCCGACAGCTGGGGTCTGGTCGCCATGGCGCTTTTCTTTGTCGGCGCAATTGCCTTCGCCCTGCGCCCCGGCAGCCGCAAGTTGGCCGACGAAGCTGCCCGGATTCCCCTTGAGGACGAGTGATCATGAGCGACGAGCACATCGATGAAATCTCTGGCGTTTCGACCACCGGCCACGAATGGGATGGCATTCGGGAGCTGAACAACCCGCTTCCGCGCTGGTGGGTCGTAACCTTCTACGCCACCATTGTCTGGGCAATCGGATACACCATCGCCTATCCGGCATGGCCTTTGCTGCATTCGGCAACAACGGGCGTGCTCGGCTATTCGAGCCGCAACGAAGTCAAGAACGAGCTATCGGCGGCTGAAGCGGCGAAGGGCAAATATGTCGCGGCGATAGAATCGAAGAGTGTTTCGGAGATCGCGGCGGACGATGGTTTGCGCGAATTCGCGATCGCCGCTGGTGGCGCCGCGTTCAAGGTCAATTGCGTGCAATGTCATGGCTCCGGGGCCCAGGGCTCCAAGGGCTTCCCCAACCTCAATGACGATGACTGGCTGTGGGGCGGCAAGGCGGATCAGATCCAGCAGACGGTCACGCATGGTATCCGCTTCGCATCGGATCCGGATACGCGGCTTTCGGAAATGCCAGCCTTTGGCGACATTATCACTGCCGACCAGATTAAACAGGTCAGCGCCTATATTGCCGGCCTGTCCCAAGCCGTCAGCGACGAATCTTTGGTGGCGCCCGGTGCCAAGGTTTTTGCGGAAAACTGCGTTGCTTGTCACGGCGACAACGCAAAGGGCAACAAGGAGCTCGGCGCTCCTGATCTGACCGATGCCATCTGGCTCTACGGATCGGGCGAAACGGCCATTGCCGCCCAGGTCACAGCGCCGAAACAAGGCGTGATGCCGGCCTGGGGGGCGCGCCTGGGCGAAACCAGGATCAAGGAGCTGGCGGTCTACGTGCATTCGCTAGGCGGTGGAGAATAGGAACGGAGGCCTATTCTCCGGCCCTCACCGCCGAAGCGACGAGGCCCGGCTCTGCCGGGGCTCGATTTGTTTTCCGTGGGCCAGGCGATTGACCTGCATCAACGCGGCGCAATCCAGTCGGCAGCAAAATCCGCTCGACGCTGTATTTCGCTGACCTGCCTGTGCCCAGTCAGAACATTTGCCCGGCGAAATCAAAGCTGCGCGACGGGAGAAACCAGTGCTGGACAATACGCAGGTAGAACGGCTCGAAGCCGAGGCGGTCAACTCCGCCAAAGTGCGACAGCCGATGTATGCCGCGCGCAAGAAGATCTTCCCGAAGCGGGCCTCGGGCAGCTTTCGCCGATTCAAATGGCTGGCAATGGCGGTCACGCTTGGTATCTACTATCTGACACCTTGGCTGCGGTGGGACCGCGGCCCGTTTGCCCCTGACCAGGCCGTGCTGCTCGATGTCGCCAACCGGCGTTTCTACTTCTTCTTCATCGAGATATGGCCGCAGGAATTCTACTATGTGGCCGGCCTTCTGGTCATGGCCGGCGTCGGTCTTTTCCTGGTTACGTCGACTGTCGGTCGTGCCTGGTGCGGCTATACGTGTCCGCAGACCGTGTGGGTCGATCTGTTCCTGGTCGTCGAGCGAGCTATCGAGGGCGACCGCAACGCGCGCATGAAGCTCGATGCCGGGCCTTGGACCGCCCGCAAGCTCGCGCTGAGAATGTCGAAACACGCCATCTGGCTGATCATAGGTGCAGCGACCGGCGGCGCCTGGATCTTCTATTTCGCCGATGCGCCGACCTTGCTCGTCGAACTCTTCACCGGCACGGCAGCGCCTATCGCCTACATCACCGTCGCTGTGCTCACAGCGACGACCTATACGTTCGGCGGGCTGATGCGCGAGCAGGTCTGCACCTATATGTGCCCGTGGCCGCGCATCCAGGCGGCCATGCTCGACGAAAGTTCGCTCACCGTCACGTACAATGACTGGCGCGGCGAACCGCGCACGCGCCACACCAAGAAGGTCCAGGCCGCCGGACAGTCAGTCGGCGATTGCGTCGACTGTAACGCCTGCGTGGCTGTCTGCCCGATGGGGATCGACATTCGCGATGGCCAGCAGCTCGAATGCATCACCTGCGCGCTCTGCATCGACGCCTGCGACGGCGTCATGGACAAGCTCGGCAAGGAGCGCGGCTTGATCTCCTACGCGACACTCTCCGACCACAATGCCAACATGATGCTGGCGACCGCGGGCGGCGCCTGTTCGGTCAATCCGTCATTGGTCAGGACCGCTGACGGCCTGTTTTCGGACAGGGTGGCGCATTTCCATGTCCGCAAGATCTTTCGGCCACGCACCTATGTCTACATGGCCATGTGGTCGCTGATCGGCCTGGGTCTGCTCTTTTCGCTGCTGACGCGCGACCGGCTCGAGATCAATGTTTTGCACGACCGCAATCCACAATTCGTGACGCTGTCCGACGGCTCGATCCGCAATGGCTATACCGTCAAGCTGCTGAACATGATCCCCGAACCAAGAACGATCGTCGTCAGCATTGGGGGTTTGCCAGGCGCAGAGATGAGCATCGTTGGTGTCGACCTCCCTGCCGATCGCTCTTTTGCGATCCAGGTCGAACCCGACCGGCTGAAGATGTTGAAGGTTTTCGTGCGCCTGCCTGCTGATCAGATCCATGGCGCAGCGCAGACCTTCACACTCCGGGTCGAGGACAAAGCGAGTTTCGAGTCCAACGAATACACCGCCACCTTCAACGCGCCGGAGATCGCCAGATGAAGGCCACCACGCGAAAATCCCGGGAATTCACCGGCAGGCACATGTTGGCCATCATCCTTGCTTTTTTCGGCGTGGTCATCGCGGTCAATCTGACCATGGCGACGCTTGCCAATACAAGCTGGACCGGGCTTGTCGTCGAAAACACCTATGTGGCGAGCCAGCAATTCAACAGGAAGGCCGAGGAAGGGCGCGCGCAGGCAGCCCTCGGCTGGACCGGCAAGTTGACCATTGCATGGGGCGAAGTCCGCTATGGCGTCACCGACGCCGCCGGCAAGGGGGTTCCCTTGCATGGCGTCAAAGTGCTGTTTCGCCATCCCGCTTACGAGAAAGAAGATGAGTCCATCACGCTCGCCGCCGCCTCGGGCCAGGAGTTTGCCGTGCAGCACATGCCAAGGGACGGTGTGTGGATCGTCGAAATCGACGCCGATGCCGGTCTGGCAAGGCCTTTCCACGACGTGCGCAGGATCATGATCTCCGATGGTGCGCTGAAATGAGCTGCTGTGCACCGGGCGCGGAAATGGCGCTGGATCTGGGCAACGCTACATCCGTCCTGCCGTCCAGCGAAGAGATCAAGCTGGCGAGCCGGTCGCTTGGCGATGGCCTTAGCCAGACCGATCTTTCAGTTCCGACGGTTCATTGCGCAGCCTGCATCCAGACAATCGAGACGGCGTTGGCAAAACTCGATCACGTCGAGGCCGCTCGCGTCAACCTGTCAACGAAGCGGGTCTCGGTCCGGTGGCGCGGGGACGAGGCCCCACCATTCGTCGCCATGCTGGGGCGGCTGGGTTACCAGGCGCATTTGTTCGAACCCGAGATTGGTGAAAAGGACAAAACGCTCTCGGAGCTTATCCGCGCCGTCGCTGTTGCCGGATTTGCGGCGGGCAACATCATGCTGCTGTCGGTTTCGGTCTGGTCCGGTGCCGAGGGCGCGACCCGCGACCTGTTCCACTGGGTCTCGGCACTGATCGCCATCCCCGCACTCGCCTTCGCCGGCGGCATCTTCTTCAAGTCGGCCTGGAATGCCTTGCGTCACGGCCGCATGAACATGGACGTGCCGATCGCGGTCGGCGTGTCGCTGGCCTATGCGATGAGCCTCCATGAGACGATCACCCACGGCGACCACGCCTATTTCGACGCGTCGGTGTCTCTGCTGTTCTTCCTGTTGATCGGCCGCACGCTGGATCACGTGATGCGCGCACGCGCCCGCACCGCCGTGAAAGGCCTGTCACAACTGGCCGCGCGTGGCGCCATGGTGCTGCGCGACGGTGGCGCACGCGACTATCTGCCGGTTGGCGAGATCGAACCGGGCATGCTGTTGCTGATAGCGGCCGGCGAAAGGATCCCCGTCGACGGCAAGATCACGCGTGGGACATCGGACGTCGACTGCTCGCTGGTTTCGGGAGAGAGCACGCCCAGAAGCGTGGCTCCAAACGATGCCGTCCAGGCCGGCGTGCTCAACCTTACCGGCCCGCTGACCATCGAGGCGACAGCCGCCGCGAAGGATTCGTTCCTGGCGGAAATGGTTCGGCTGATGGAAGCCGCCGAGGGCGGTCGCGCACATTACCGCCGCATCGCCGATCGCGTTTCAGCACTCTATGCTCCAGTTGTTCATCTCACCGCCTTCGTGACATTCCTTGGCTGGATGGCGGCAACCGGCGACTGGCATCGGGCGATAACCATCGCCATCGCCGTTTTGATCATCACATGTCCGTGCGCGCTCGGGCTCGCCGTGCCGATCGTCCAGGTGGTCGCCGCGCGGCGGCTGTTCGAGAACGGCATCATGGTCAAGGATGGTTCGGCCATGGAGCGCCTGGCAACGATTGATGCAGCGGTGTTCGACAAGACCGGCACGCTCACGCTCGGCCAGCCCCGTCTCGTCAATGCGGCCTCGATCGATCCGGCCATGCTGACGATTGCGGCCGACATGGCCGCGCATTCGCGTCATCCCTTTTCAAAGGCCATAGCCGGTCTTGCCGCTGGCGGCGGGCAGCACAAATTCGATGCCGTCACCGAGCATCCGGGGTTCGGTATCGAAGCAACTGACGTCGGAAGTATCTGGCGGCTGGGCAGACGCGGATGGGCTGGATGGAAGGCCCGCACAGGCGGCGAAGGCAAACATGGCTATGGCGGGACGGTCCTGACGAAAGACGGGATCGTTGTCGCGACCTTCAATTTCGAGGATGCGTTGCGTGCCGACGCCAAGGCGGCGATCGAGCGATTGAACGATGCCGGGATGTCGGTTCAGATGCTGTCGGGCGATAGCGCGGCCGCCTGCCGCGAAATCTCGAAAATGCTGGGTATCGATGACTTCGTTCCGTGCCTGCTGCCGTCCGGCAAGGTCGAATGCATCGAAACCCTGGCGAAAGAGGGACACCGGGTTCTGATGGTTGGCGACGGCTTGAACGACACGCCTGCGCTGAGCGCGGCGCATGTTTCGTTCGCGCCGGCCACGGCCGCCGACATTGGCCGCAATGCGGCGGATTTCGTATTCCTGCGCGAAAGCCTTCTGGCAATCCCCCTCGCGCTGGACGTCTCGCGCAAGGCGGGAAGCTTGATTCGCCAGAACATCACGATCGCCATCATCTACAATGCCGTCGCCGTGCCGATCGCGATCCTGGGGCACGTCACCCCTCTTATCGCCGCGATCGCGATGTCCGCGTCTTCCCTGCTTGTCATCGGAAATGCTCTGCGTCTGCGAGGTTCTATGCCAGATTCGCCGGCCAAAGATGTCCGGCGCGACAGGCTGTCCGACAGCAGCAAACTGGCCCAATCCTCATGACCACCCTTGCCTACCTCATCCCTGTCGCCCTGTTCCTTGGTGCGCTTGGCCTGGGGGGCTTCCTGTGGGCGTTGAGGAGTGGCCAGTACGAAGATCTTGACGGAGCTGCCGAGCGGATCCTTATCGATCGGGAAGACAGACTGGAGCGCTGATCCAGGGCCGAGGGCTGACAAACAGCGCCGGTGCAGCCAACCGCTCCCACACACCTTCCCCACTGCGACTATGCCGCGCACGATTGCTGTTTCCGGGGTTGTTGCTGCCTAACACTGAACGCCACCAATTTGCGCCAGCGCAAAGAAACGCTGCGTCAGGCCAGATACCTTCTGCTCATCCGCAACGGTTGAGAGATAGGAGACTGACATGATCACGCGACGCGACGCCCTTTTCGGAGCAGCGATTGGGGCTGCCACCGTGGCGGCACTGCCGGCATTTTCGGCAACGGTGACAAAGACGGACATTCGAGGGTTCGCCCGCGAAAAGATCGAGCTCGTGGCACCGCCCTTTGTGCATCCGCACGATCAGATCGCCACGGGTGGACCGAAAATCGTCGAGTTCACCATGACCATCGCGGAAAAGCCCGTCGTCATCGATGCCGACGGCACGACGCTCAATGCGATGACCTATAACGGCTCGATTCCTGGCCCTCTGATGGTCGTGCATCAGGACGACTATGTCGAACTGACGCTCATCAATCCCGACACCAACTCACTCGCTCACAACATCGATTTCCACGCCGCAACCGGCGCGCTGGGCGGCGGCGCCCTGACGCTGATCAATCCCGGCGAGCAGGTGACCTTGCGCTTCAAGGCAACCCGAACGGGTACGTTCGTCTATCACTGCGCACCCGGTGGCGCGATGATCCCATGGCATGTCGTCTCCGGCATGAGCGGCGCCATCATGATCCTGCCGCGCGATGGGCTCAGGAACGACAAGGGCGAACCGGTAAAGTACGACAAGATCTTCTACATCGGCGAGAACGACTTCTATATTCCGCGCGACGAGAAGGGCAACTTCAAGACCTACGAATCGGCCGGCGACGGTTACGACGACATCGTCAAGGTCATGCGCGGGCTGATCCCGACGCATGTGGTGTTCAATGGCAAGGTCGGTTCGCTGACCGGCGACAATGCGATGAAGGCGAAGGTCGGCGAGACCGTGTTGATCGTCCATTCGCAGGCCAACCGCGATACGCGACCGCATCTGATCGGTGGCCACGGCGACTATGTCTGGGAACAGGGCAAATTCGCCAATCCGCCGGCCAAGGATCTGGAAACCTGGTTCATCCGTGGCGGCTCCGCGGGGTCGGCGCTCTACACGTTCCTGCAGCCCGGCGTCTACGCCTATGTCAATCACAATCTGATCGAGGCCGTGGAACTCGGTGCGACCGCTCACTTTATGGTCGAGGGCGAATGGAATGACGACCTGATGACGCAGGTCGAGGCGCCGACACCCCTCGCCACCAACTGACGGCACTCCAATTTGCCCGGACAGCGATGCTGTCCGGGCATGGACAAAGCGATGTCTCCATTGATCCTCAAGGTTCTTCCGGTCGCCCTCGTCGCCGCTGCCGTTCCGGCAGGGCTCTCGATACAGACGGTCTTCGGGGATCGACAACCTCACCCCATCGCTATGACGGTTACCTTGCTTTCGGGTTCGATCACCTATCCGACGCCAGGGGAGTTCCTGATGGAGGGACGCCCGCAAGCCAATCCCCGCCTCAAGCGGCAACTCAACAGACCTCTCGAAATCATGGCCTACCAGATCAGCGCGGCCGACTATGCGGACTGTGTGTCGGCAGGAAGCTGTCAGCCGGCACAGGAGACGCGCGCGATCCCAAGCAACGCTCCCGTAACTGGAGTGAGCTATCTCGATGCCAATGCCTACGCCCGGTGGTATTCGCAAGTGACGGGCGACCAATGGCGGCTGCCATCCGACGAAGAATGGGCGTTTGCCGCGGCGGAGCGGTTCGCAGGGGAATTTGAGGGTGTCGAAAACGACGCCAACAACCCCGCCAGACGCTGGCTCACCAGCTACAAGGCCGAGGTGGACCTCAATCGCAAACCGGACCCGTTGCCCAAGAGCCGTGGCTCTTTTGGTTTCAATTCCCTGGGCCTCGCCGACTTTTCCGGCAATGTTTGGGAGTGGACTTCGACTTGCTATGTCCGCACCACATTGCCTGCGGATGGAAGCGGCGTTGCGAGTTCGGTCGACAATTGCGGCGTCCACGTCCTTGAAGGGCTTCACAGAGCCTACATGTCGAACTTCGTCAGCGACGGAAAAAGCGGCGGCTGTGCCGTTGGCACGCCTCCCGACAATCTGGGTTTCAGGCTGGTCCGGGACCATCGGGGCTGGGCGAACCGTATCGTCGGCTACCTCGGCATTGCCTGACAAATCAGAAGCGGCTTTTCATTCGCGTTTCGACGGTCGCCTGCTCTCCCCGCCGCCTCGCCGCACCTTTGGCCTTATCAACGCACTTCCATAGATCAGAATGAAGCCGGCAAATGCCGCCACCCATGCGGTGCCGGCCATGTCGATCACTATGTCATAGGGGACGAAGGCAGCCAGGATTCTCAATGATCCTGCGAGGAGGACGGCTCCAAAAATGAACGAGGCGCCTTTTCCAGCCTTGAGCTCTCGCCCGGTGTGACCGAGCGTTGCGCGGGTCATCACGGCAAGCGTCATCGCGCCGACCGCGCCAGTTCCGAGTGCGTGGAGTCCCGCCGCCGCCGGCACGGCATCGGGGAAGAAGATCGACACCGAGACAAGGGCGAGACCGACCGGCACGAAGGCATATGCGAGATGGAGTACGAGCACCAGCGGATCCCGCAAGGTGCGCTCGCCGGCCCACCGCGACAAGCGCCACGCCTGGCTGATTGCAGCGGCCGCCAGGAGCATTCCTGAGGCGCTGTTGTCGGGCGCGAACGTCCATGCTCCCAGCGCGATGGCTGAGATGGCTATCGATGCCATGTCAAAACGGTCGAACGGAGCAGGCAGCCGGCCAGGATTTTCGCGGACGAGCCAGTTGCGGGTGAAGCTCGGAATGATGCGCCCGCCAATTAGCGAGATGAGCATGATCGCCGCGGCCATGCCGAGCCTGCGGCTGATGTCCGATGTGCCTTGGCTATGCGCCTCGATATGGAACGCGCCGTTGGCGCATGCCAGGACGGCAAGCGGCAGCAGCACCTTGAGATTACGCCAGTTCCTTCCCGCGACGATTTCGCGCCCCGCCGCGGTAGCGACCGCAAGCAGAAAAGAGCCGTCGATCACAGCAGCTGCTTCCCAGCCGATATCCGCCGAGACAAAGACAGCGACACGGCCGGCAAGCCATAGGACCACCAGCGCCAGCAGCGGCAGGCCTTGCACGGGCAGCCGGCCGGTCCAGTTGGGAATGGCGGTCAGCAGGAATCCGGTGACGATCGCCGACAGATAGCCGAACAGCATCTCGTGAATATGCCAGTCGACGGGAACGAACGCACTGTGGGCATTGAGTTCGCCGGCATACATCGGCAGCCAAAGCAGAATGGAGAGCGCGGCATACAGCGACCCTAGGAAGAAGAAAGGTCTGAATCCGTAGGAAAGAAATGCGGGCCCGGTGTAGGCCCGCTGGCGTGGAATTCCCATGATCTGCGTCTCCAAATGAACAGGGCCGGATGAACCGCCGCCCTCGGTTCGTCCGGCCCGCGCCCGCCCCTTGTGCGGCAGGCATGGCTGTATCGATTGCCGGTCAGTTGGCGGGGATCTGGGTGAACAGGTCGGCGAACACTGTCTTTGCCTTCCCGGGATGCTTGACCGCTTTGGCGGTATCGAGATTGACTGGCTTGCCGACAACGATCAGCGCGACCATGCCCATGCCGTAGTGCGGCGCGCATTTGACGCCATACACACCTTCCTGGGTGAGTGTGACGGTGATCTCCTCGCTGGGCTTTCCCTTGAAAGGCTCAGCGCCATCCGGAAGCATGCCCTTGATCGACTCTGCGTCATGGCTCTTGTCGGTCGGCACGAACTTGACGGTATCGCCGGGTACTGCCTTGACGAAGGCCGGCTGGAAAACCATGGCGCCCTTTTCGCCCTTGTTGAGCATTTGCACCACATGCTCTTCCGCGCTTGCGCCGCCGGCCAGCGCGAGGATGGAGATTGCGGCGGCGAGAATGGTGAGTTTCATCGGTTCGTCCTTTTGTTTCGTCGTCACGACATTTTGCCGTTCCATGCCTTTTAGCCTGACAAGCCCCGGCAGAATTTGCGCTGGCGCAAACTCGGAGTAGAAAGGTCTTCCGCATGGACTGATGCGAAACTACAGGATCGTGAGGAATCCGCTTGGCTGCGTTGGACCGATCGCTGATATCGCGGCTGCCGCTCTTTCAAGGACTGACGCCCGACGAGCAGAGCGAGATCCTGCGAGATGCGCGGTCGTCTCGCTATGCCAAGGAGACGACGATCTTCGCGCAGGAAGCCGATGCCCATTCCTTCTTCGTGCTGATCGCCGGGCACATCCGCGTGGTTCGCACCACGCCGGATGGACAGCAGGTCATCGCTAGATACATCAGCGAAGGCGAGATCTTTGGCGTCGCCGCAGCCCTTGGCCGGACGACTTACCCCGCCAGCGCAGTCGCGGCGGTGGACTGCGTGGTGTTGGCCTGGCCCAACGCGCTATGGCCGGAACTGGCGAAGCGGTTTCCTGTGTTTGGGGCGACCACCTACCGGACGGTCGGAAACAGGCTGCAAGAAACCCAGACGCGGGTTGTGGAGATGTCCACTGAACAGGTGGAGCAGCGCGTTGCTCACGCGCTGCTGCGACTGGCAAATCAGACTGGTCGGAAGACCGACAGCGGCATCGAAATCGACTTTCCGATCTCGAGGCAGGACATTGCCGAAATGACGGGGACGACACTGCACACGGTCAGCCGGCTGCTCAGCAAATGGGAAGAGAATGGGATAATTGCCAGCGGACGCCAGAAAGTCACTGTCAAGGACGCGCACCGGCTTGTGGTCCTCTCAGGGAGTCGAACCAAGCGCTGATTTATCACCTGCGCGCTCGAACAGCCGATTCCAAATCCACCAGGAAGGCGGTCTCATTGATCTGATGCTCTCGGCACGCCTCAGCGATCGTATGGAAGGTACCGATTGGACAACCGACGCAAAGCATCCTGTATCTCAGCACGACAGCCACGGTTGCCGGCCATTTTCTCATGATCTCGTCGACGACCATGTCGGAATTGAACGAACTGAGCTCCTTCACGATGAAGTCTCCGCTATTGCGAAGCGTCTTAATAGATTCCTCTCAGGCCGCCTTCTTTGCGCTTTCGCAACTTTGATGAGCATTGCCGTTTGGCTAGGAAAAGCTAGACAAACGTCATGACCATAATTGCACCGATGACAATCAGAACAAGCCCGCCGATCAGCATAGGGAGCAGCGTGTTGTTCAGGTCGACGCCCGACTCGAATTGGTTGGCCACCGGTGTGTCATTTTTGTCTGGGTCAGTCATGCTTGTCTCCACGGGCCGGCAGACGCGAACCGCGCGGCGTTGCGGTTGAATTGTCGATCGAGGCCTTACCCATGCTTATCGTACGCCGAAGCTTCGGATGCAGGCAGCCCGCCGACAAAGTCCTGGGGCATCAATGCGACGTCGGCCAGCGTGTAACGATCAAGGGTGTTCTGGAAGGAGGCCATCGCGTCGCCGAACATTCCTGAAAGTTTGCAGCGGCCGGTGAGCACGCACTGATTTCCGGTCCCGAAGCACTCCACAAGCGCGAAATCTGGCTCCGTCAGCCGTACCACGTCGCCGATCCGGATCATCTCGGGGCTCCGCCCGAGGGCTAGCCCACCGGAGCGACCGCGGACCGCTTTCAAGTAACCGCCGCGCGTCAGGGTGTTGGCGACCTTGTTGAGGTGCGTTTTGGATACCTTGAACGTGCGTGCCACCTCCTCGATCGTGATCAGGCGATCACCGGCAGAGGCCGCGTACATTAGCATCCTCAAGGCGTAGTCCGAGAAATTGGTCAACCGCACTAATGGTTCCTCTTTGCAATTCTCGTACAGGAGCCACTTACAATCCAACCCCGCATCACAGGTCCTTCTCGACGATCGGTTCTATGCCCATCGTAGTCTCGCCACGGCTGAAGGCGACCGCGAGACGGAAGCTGTGAGCTATGCGCAGTGCGCGGTCCATGAACAGCGCCGCAACCTCGGGTGGGCAAACACGGCGCACCGTTGCGCGAAACAGCTTTAGCCAACGCCGGAAATGCGCGACTCCAAGGCCGGAGATCGCCAGGTGTGGCGGTAATGGACGGCCTTCATAACGGGACGACCGGAGCAGCGTAGCGGACCAGAAGTCGCACATCTTAGCCAGATGGCGCGGCCAAGCCTCAGGATGGATAGCGTTATGAAAGATGGGGCCGAGAAGGTCGTCGCGGCGAATCTCATCATAAAAGCCGTCAACCACAAGACGGATCATGGCCTCGTCAAGCACGTCTGGCAACGGGGCACCACCGATGACGATCGTTTTGTTGCTCCGACCATTCGCAATCATGTGCATGCTCTTAGTTTTCGAAGACCCAAAGACCTCAAAATAATTCCCACACTCAAACAGCTCCGCAACGCACCGAGTGAAGTCGCGTCCACGATGACGATTGATGCATTTGCTTCAAAGGAGGCCTTCGTCGGTATGGGTCAGAATCGCACCTTAAAGAAAGATTGTCAATATATCTTATTGGCGGGCAGCTCGTGGCTGGAGGGGCCGGTCGGCTGTTTAATGAGAGCGGAGTTGCAGGCATTCGCGGGCGGTGTGCGCCGGAACGCCATCAGCCAGCAGATGCGAAACATTGGCCGAGCAATGACCGCCCAGGAAATCGAGGAGCTGCAGCACGCGGCCTTGGTGACGCGATCTGCGGTATGCCTGCACAACCGCTCTATCGTTGGCCGGCTGCGTGCTGCAGCCGTGCGATCAGGTCGCGGTTGCGGCAATAGTCTGGCGGATCATCAGCTTGCTGGTGTTCATCAAGCCAAGTCGAGCATTCATCCTGGTGCCCGCAGGAGCGACACCGGTCGACCGCTCGATTGGTGACGGCAACATGGTCCGGAACGACCTTCAAATATTTGTCGACGCCGAGCTTCTGCATCATGCGGCTCATCAAGGCGGTCCTGGCGTCAACTGAAATCAGGTAGTCGAGAAAACTCATGTCGTTTCGCTCCCGTTTTCTGGCAGATCATTGCGATATCGGCGATCGCTGCATTGATCTCGGTCAACAGGCGTCTCCCTCGTGGTGATATCTATCGTGCGTGCCTCAAGCGATGGCGTGAAGGTCCTGATGCGACCGGCGGCCAATACAACATGAAGCGGTTGATGCTGCTCTCTTCCATCAGCGTACGCGTGACGCCGCCGAACGCCCATTCCCGCAGGCGGCTATGACCGCATGCGCCGGAAACCATCAGGTCTGCATGAATCATGCGTGCGAACGCCACCAGCTGTTCGCCATCACCATCGCCGGGGATGAATTCGGTCCGCACCGTGATGCCGTGGTGCTCAAGAAAGACGGGGACGTCCGCGAGGCTGTCACAAGATGCTTTCTTTGTAGCACATTTGTGGTCGCCTTTCGCTGGAGCGTTTGGATGCTATGATGAAGTGCATCCGCCGGCACTCGACGCCTTGATGCGTGTCAAATGACACTACTCACCGGATCCCGAACCTCTGACTATGCCGGTTTTTGCGTGTGCAGAAAGAGCGATGAATGATAGTTAGAATGCGTTGCGGGTTCCCTGATCAAAGGACTTGATTTGGACGACAAACAAACACGTGACCTGTCGACCGGCGTTCGCGCCGAAGGGCGGGTCGCGGCCGAACACGACCGGCTCTCCCAGATGTTCGAGCAGGCCCCTGGTTTCATGACCTTGATGCGTGAGCCGGGTCATGTATTCGAGCTGACCAATGCCGCCTATCAACGTCTGATTGGCCAGAGGCAAGTGATAGGAAGGTCGGTACGCGAGGCCCTGCCCGAGCTCGAAGGCCAAGGATTCTACGAACTGCTGGACCAAGTATACGAAACGGGCAAGCCCTACAGAGGTCAAGGCGTGAAGGTCGCCCTTCGCAACAAGGACGGCGAGCCGGTCGATGAACGCATCCTCGATTTCGTATATCAGCCCATCAAGGCTGACGATGGTCGCATCACTGCGATCTTCGTCGAAGGCACCGACGTCAGCGAACTCTCCTATGCAAACGCCGCACTTCGACTGCGCGAAGATCATTTGCGTTCGATCCTAGCGACAGTGCCCGATGCAATGGTGGTCATCGACGAACAAGGCCGTATTCAATCCTTTAGCACGGCTGCCGAAACGCTGTTCGGCTACCAGTCCAGCGAAGTCATCGGCCAGAATGTCAATCTGCTGATGCCGTCGCCCTACCGCGAAGAGCATGATGCCTATCTTCACCGCTATTTGGCGACAGGGGAGCGCCGGATCATCGGGCTCGGTCGCACCGTCACTGGAATGCGCAAGGACGGCTCGACCTTTCCGATGGAACTCTCTGTCGGCGAGATGCATCCGGGAACCGGGCGCTTCTTTACCGGCTTCTGCCGCGACTTGACCGAACGCCACCGGGCGGAGGCAAGAATACAGGAGCAGCAGCTGGAGCTTCTCCACATGGCGCGGTTTACTGCGCTCGGCGAAATGGCCTCGACGCTTGCCCACGAGATCAACCAGCCGCTCACCGCCATTACGAACTACCTTAAAGGCAGCCGGCGGCTTCTCGAAAAAAGCAAGGAAGACAACGCGCCGATGCTGAGGGAGGCCGTCGAAAAAGCAGCGGAACAGGCCTTGAGGGCCGGAGACGTCATTCGCCACCTTCGCGATTTCGTCGCAAGAGGCGAAAGCGAGCGCCAGGTCGAACGCCTGCCGGCGATTATCAAGGAAGCCTCGTCACTGGCCCTGGTCGGCGCAAGAGAAATAGATGTCCGCGCCAGCTACAAGCTTGATCCCGCCGCCGAACTGGTCTTGGCCGACCGCATCCAGGTTCAGCAGGTTCTGCTGAACCTGATGCGCAATGCGATTGAAGCCATGCAAGGCATGCCACGCCGCGAGCTGCAAATCATAACCATAGCCCGTGATGACGGCATGGCTGAGGTAAGCGTGGTTGACACAGGCACTGGACTGGCGCCGGAAGTCTCCGCCCAGCTTTTCCAGCCATTTGTCACGACCAAAAAGCAGGGCATGGGGGTTGGCCTCTCTATTTGCCGCACGATCGTCGAGTCGCACGGCGGTCACATCTGGGCTGAGGCAATGCCGGCCGGAGGAACCGCCTTCCGGTTCACCTTGCGCATCTGGGAAAAGGAAGAGGTCGCCAGTGGCCGGTAGCAATCTTGTGCACGTCGTCGACGACGACGTCGACGTTCGCAAATCGCTTGGTTTTCTGTTGGCGACGGCCAACTTCGCCGTGCGCTTGTACGAATCGGCGACAGCTTTTCTGGCGGTGGCCACGAGCAGTCTTGACGGCTGCATTGTGACCGATGTGCGCATGCCGGGCATTGACGGCATCGAGTTCCTGCGACAGCTCCGGAGCCGCGGGCATACGCTTCCGGTCATCGTCATGACGGGTCATGCCGATGTGGCCCTCGCTGTTCAGGCGATGAAGGAAGGTGCCGCCGACTTCATCGAAAAGCCGTTTGACGACGAGGTGCTGATCGAAGCGATCCGCTCCGCATTGGACAGTCGCAATCGGACGGAGGCGACACACCCACAAGGCGTGGAAATCCGTGGTCGTCTGGCGGCCCTGTCGGAGCGGGAGCGACAAGTGCTGGACGGCCTTGTGTCCGGCCTGCCGAACAAGACGATTGCCTATGACCTCGGCATCAGCCCGCGCACGGTCGAGATCCATCGCGCCAATGTCATGAGCAAGATGGCCGCGAGCAGTCTGTCGCATCTCGTGCGCATGGCTTTGGTTGTGGAGTCCACTTAAAGCGAGTCAGTAAGAGACCTGTGGTTGTTTGCCGGGATCGTATCCGGCACCCAGTCTCGCCAGTGGGTCGGGTGAACGTCGATGCGTGCGCGGGTGGCGGCGTTCTTCCAGCCTTCCCGCTCCTTGATGCACGGAAAGACAAGCGCATGTTCGCCGTCCTCGTCGAGGACGGCCAGTTCCAGCTCACGATCGAACGGAGCGCTTGAGATCGGCTTCCACATCATCCCCTATGATGGGTGGGAGCAGCAGGCCCCGCCTTGATCTGGATCATTTTCCAAATCCCCACTCCGGTATGGACGCTGACACTGACATGGGCCGCCATGCGAGTCACCGGCGGGCCTAGCCATGGTTGTCGATTCATCTGTCGGCCGACCGACTCCTTGATCGTGATCAATGACCTCCCTGGCGGCAGGGCTACGATCCGCGATGACGAATATCAGAGTCGATGGAGCACCGGCGACACCGTGCTGTCACGAAAAACAGGAGATCGCGCCGATGCTGATCCGCACGCTTTTTTGCTTTGGAATGTACAAAATTGCTGACGGCCAACCGGGTCGGCCACTTGGCATGCGCCAAGGATGGACACCCCTACGTCGTGCCATTCTACTATGCCCACGCCGACAATCACCTCTATGCATTTTCCATGCCGGGCAAAAAGGTCGACTGGATGCGTGCCAATCCGCTGGTGTGCGTCCAGGTCGACGAACGCGGCCAACGGCGGGCATGGAAGCGTGGTTGTCGATCGTGTCTATGAAGAACTGCCTGATCGGATCGGCTACAAGGTTCAGCGCGACCATGCGTGGTCGGTGTTGACCAAGCACGTCGACTGGTGGGAGCCTGGCGCTCTGAAGCCGGTTACGCCTCCTGTTTCGGACAGCACTCCGCATGTTTTCTTCAGGATCGTTATCAAGCAGGCATCGGGTCGGGAAGCAAAGGAATAGCGTGCTTCCCGTCCAAACACCGCGGGCGCACAACCGCTGTGGATTGTGCCGTGCAATCCGTTTTCACGCCAATTCGTCCATCGCGCAAAAAAACATTGGAAGTCCGAGCCAGCTTGGGGATAGGCACTCTGTGGCGCATGTATACCAGTGGTGAAGGGCGATGGCGCAGGAAAATCTGGTGGTGTGCAGCAAATGCGGCGGAATCAATCGACTGCCGCCAGCGCGCGATGCCAAAAACGCAAAATGCGGAAAGTGCGGGAAAAAGCTGTTCTCAGGCCACCCCGAGGATGTCGATGCACGAACCTTCGATCGTCAGGTCAAGCGAGGCACCGTTCCCGTTGTCGTGGATGTCTGGGCGCCATGGTGCGGGCCCTGCAAGATGATGGCGCCCGCATATGAAGCCGCAGCAAACGAACTGGAACCGCATGTTCGGCTGATCAAGCTCAACTCCGATAATGAGCAGGCCGTTTCAGCCAGGCTCGGCATTCGCGGCATCCCGACCATGATCCTGTTCCATGGCGGACATGAGGTTGCGCGCACTTCCGGTGCAATGACGGCGGGGCAGATCGTCACGTGGATCCGCGACCACCTGCCTGTGGCCGGCGCCTAATCGTGGATCCGCTCATCGCCCGACTCGGACTTGCACTGACTATAGGCCTGCTCGTCGGACTGGAGCGCGGCTGGCGAGAGCGGGACGCGCCCGATCGTAGCCGGACGGCCGGAATTCGAACCTACGGCATATCCGGTCTGCTCGGCGGCATTCTCGCAGCTCTGGCCGATGCTCTCGACGCAGTGTCCGTGCTGGTCGGTGGTTTCATCGCCTTTGCGGCAATCTTCGCCTGGTACAAGGCGCGTGAGGCAGCCCATGATGAGGATTTCAGTGTTACGGCGGTAGTAGCAGCCCTTTGCGTGTTCGCGCTCGGTGCATTGTCCGTCGCAGGCGATTACCGCGCCGCTTCTGCAGGAGGAACAGCACTCGCGGCCATCCTTGCCAGTCGAGAAATCCTGCACGGCCTCCTGAAGCGGCTGACCTGGATCGAGCTTCGTTCCGCGCTGATCCTGGCTGTGATGAGCGCGATCATCCTGCCCTTGCTGCCAAACCGGACGATGGATCCATGGGGCGGCTTCAATCCATGGGAAGTCTGGTTCCTCACGGTGCTGATGGCGTCGATATCGTTCGCCGGCTATGTCGCCGTTCGCGTCCTGGGGACCACCCGCGGCCTGCTCGTCAGTTCGCTCGCCGGCGCCATCATCTCTTCCACCGCCGTAACCGTGGCGCTGGCCCGCAACGCCGTGTCGGGAAGCAATCCTCTGCCGCTCGCTGGCGCGGCGTCGCTGGCCGCAATGGTTTCCTTGCTACGCGTCTGCGCCGTGGTTCTGATCGTCGAGCCAATCGTGTTCGCTTCGGTTGGCATTCCCGCAATTGCCGCGGCGCTCTCCTTCGCTGCTTGCGGAGCATTGCTGCTGGCTCGGGACAGCGGGGATCACGAGGGTCCCGCGGTCGCGCGCAATCCATTCGACCTAGGCCCGTTGCTGCTCTTTGCCCTGCTGTTTGCGATCGTCGCGACCGCGAGCGCTGCATTGGCTGCTCAATTCGGCGGACGCGGCTTGCTGGCGAGTTCGGCGTTTGCAGGCATGTTCGATGTCGATGTCTCGGTTCTCAGTGCCTTGCGCCTGGTCAAGCATTCGGTCCCTGTCGAGACCATTGGCCAGGCGGTGCTCGCGGCACTGGCAGCAAACGCGATCTGCCGCCTGTCGCTGGCCGCATTTGCCGGCCCGATCAGGTTCTGGTTCCCGCTCGCAGGTGCAACCCTCGTCGCCGCAATAGCCGGCTACGGCACGATGTTGCTGCCATCGACCTTCTGATAGCGCCGAGAACCGGCCTCTTTTGATGCCGATCAAGGGCCAAGCCGGACAGCCGCTTTATGAAACTCCGCGAAGGAGTACGCCATGATCAGCTTGAAGGGTCTCACCCCGAAATTCCGGCACGTCCGGTTGGTGCCAAGCCGCCTCGGAGGTAACCCATGCCGCGGCGCATCTTGATTGTTGTCGGCCATCCCGATCCATCGCCGCACCGGCTCTGCCGTAGTCTCGCCAAGGCCTATGCCGAGGGAGCGGAACTGGCGGGGCATGTCGTCCGCCGGGTCGACCTCGCGGCACTCGATTTTCCAATGCTTCGGACGGTGCAGGAGTTCGAGCATGGCGCGATTCCCGACAGCCTAAAGGACGCCGCTGAAGCGATAGTCTGGGCGGAGCACATTGTATTTGTCTTTCCGCTGTGGCTCGGGACCGTGCCGGCTCTGCTCAAGGCTTTTCTGGAACAGGTGATGCGGCCGGGAACTGCCTTTACCTACCGGGACAAGGGTGGCGGCTTGCCCAGGAAACTGCTCCGCGGCCGCTCCGCTCGCGTCGTGGTCACGATGGGCATGCCGGCCGTTCTTTACCGGCTATGGTTCCTCAGTCACGGCATTGCCGGCATGCGGCGGAGCATTCTGCGTTTCGCCGGCGTGAGCCCGGTGCGCGAAACCTTGTTCGGCATGGTCGCGGATGCCACCGATCCGACGCGGGCGAAATGGTTCGAACAAATGCGCAGGCTCGGTGAGCGGGCGCTTTAGCACGATCGTCTTCAACCGGAACAGCAAAACTCCCCTTTCGCACGAATGCAAAGGTGGGCGAACGTGAGAATTGGCACGGCTTTGCGAAGTGCTGGTCAGCAAAGGCTCGCCCGCCGACGTCGCAATGGACCCTGAGCGCACTGCTCGCCTCGGCCTTTGTCGTTGCGCTCGGCTACGGAATCGTCTTGCCGGTCCTGCCGATGATGGTCGAGCGGCTTGCCGGTGCGACAGATCCGACATTCAATGCGCGGCAGATTGGCTTCCTGACTGCTGCCTATGTCGCCGCGCCGGTGGGCGCCGCTTTCCTCTCGGGGAAGTGGTCTTGTTTGATCGGGCGCAGATCTGTCCTCTCCAGGGACTTGTCTTCTCGCCGCTCGTCAACCCGGCAGCGGCGAGGCTGCTTGTGGCTCCTGCCCTCCTGGTGATGGCGATGGGTCTGGCGGTTGTGCCGATACTTGCCGGGCTCACGGAAATGCTGTTTGCGGTTTCCGTTGTTTCGGCTTCGGCCGGCGTGATCAGCCCGCTGCCCGCCTACTGGGTGTCGCGCATCAGTGCACGACGCCAAGGTATGGAACTCGGCATCGAGTCGGCAGCGGTCAGGATAATGTGCTGAAGGTTCTGCAAAAAGTTTTGGAGAGAGAACGGCGCTTGCTCTGAGGGGCGAGCGGCCATGGCACGGTGGTGA
>NZ_JAMYTF010000026.1:0-92726 GCF_040322295.1 Mesorhizobium sp. M0159 | reverse complement strand
GGGCCTGCTTTCTGGTCGTGTGTGTTGTTCTTTGTGGGTTTTGTTGTGGGTTCTGCGCCCCCGCCCCACTCGCGCGCCCCCGGGAGTTCTCAGTCAGGGGAGGTAAACCTAGTTCATCGGGCCCTTGTCTCCGGGCTTGCCGGGAAGCTCTTCGGGGAACAGCTCGTATTTGGCCTGCTTGTCGGCAGCGACAAAGACCCGCTCGCGGACAATCGAATCCTCGGCCCAGTTGAACATGAAGATCGGCGTGCCCTGCGGGATGTTGGAGAAGCGTTTGTTGATGATCAGCGCGCCGGGATATTCCGTCAGGCCGACATTGTAGACGTGCTCGGTCGAGATCTTCTGGAACTCTCTCATCAGGCTGGCGCGCTCGTCATTGTCCGCGGACGAGACAAATTTGTTGACGATGTCGACGAGGTCCTTCTCGAAAGGCATCATATCGACCTCGCCGTTTTCCGGCGCACGATGGTCCCAACTGGTTCGTGGACCGACCGGGGCCAGTTGATCGGTATTCTGGACGACGGAAGTCAGCTCCTGATCGTTGCGCCGTACCAGCCAGTCGAAGCGGCCGGAGTATTGCGAGGCATCGCGCTGGGTGCCGTTGAGTCCGTTGAGCACGATCCGAAGCCCTAGCTTTTCCATCTGGGCGACTACACCTTCGGCAAGGCTCTTGTCGGTAGTGTAGTCGTTGTTGACGAGCATCACGATCTCGACATTCTTGCCGCCGGCGGTACCTGCAGGAAAATTGACGAAGCCGTCGCCGTCCGTGTCTTTCAGGCCTGCCTTGGCGAGTTCCGCCTTGGCGCCTTCGAGATCGAAGGGGTAGTAGACCGTCGACTTCCGGTCGTAGAAGCTCGTGCCCGAGGATAAGCCGCCCGGATAGATGGCAGTGAACGGACCCTTGACCAGCGAGTCGCCGAGCGCCTTGCGGTTCAGCGCCATGGTGACGCCCTTGCGGAAATCCTCGTTGCGGTTCAGCTCGCGTATCGCCTGTCCGCGCTCGTCGGGGTTGCCCCAGCCATTGGCTGAGAAATTCATGCGCAGATTATAGCCGATCAGCCGCGCGCCGAACGCAAGCCGTGCCGGTGCGTCCTTTTGCGCCGCGCGCTTCAGCGAGGCAACGAAGTTCTCCGGCTGCTCCAGATTGGAGAAGTCGCCGGCTCCCGCGACGGCCTGAACGTCGCGGTCGGCCCAGGTCGACAATTTGTAGTGCAGTTCATTGAGATACGGCAGTTGGTTGCCCTTCTCGTCGACCTTCCAATAGTACGGATTGCGACGCATGACGATGATGTCGTCGGGGCGGTATGCCACCGGCACCCAGGCACCCATCACCGGCATGTTCATATATTCCGGCGGGAACGCGTTCTTGAACTGCTCGTAGGTGTTCTTCGAATATTTCGGATGCTGCGGCTTGAGGATATGCGACGGGCCCGGACAGAAGGTGCCGGAAGCCATGGCGTAAAGGTATTGTTTCGGAAAGGCGTCCTTGAACGTCCACTCGACGGTGTAGTCGTCGATTTTCTTCAACGTCGTGCCGACGCCGAAGGTCTCCTGCGTCGCGCCGTTCAGCGGCGACACATTGGGGTCGATCACCTCGTCGTCCCAATAGAACATCACATCGTCGGCGTTGAATGGAACGCCGTCCGACCATTTCGCGCCCTCGACCAGATGCATCGTCAGCGTGTGGCCGTCCTTGGACCAGTCCCAACTCCTGGCGAGGTTCGGCAGCGGCTCCGTGTCCTTGGCCTCGACCTGGAAAAGCGGCGCGGTGCGCGTCAGGCATTCGGAAAGGCCGATGTCGATGCCGCCCCAGCCTTGCGTCTGGCCGGCGCCATAATTCCAGCCTTCCGGCCGGCCGCCGATGACATGGCGCATCGTATCGCCGTAAACGCCGATGCCATCCGGCATGTTGCCGGTCTTGAAGACCAGCGGCTCCTTAGGCAAACGGTCCTTGACCGGCGGCAGCTTGCCCGCCTTGACGTATTTCTCGGTGACCCAATCCGGTTCGTGATATTCCGGCAGTGCCTTGAATTCCAGGATGGAGTCGCGCGCGACGTATTTGATCTTTCCCTCGGCGGGGAATTGCGCGGGCACCGGCGGCACGGTCGGCTCGGATGCATACGCGTTCAGCGCCGAGGCCGAGACGCTAAGCGCCAGCCCGGCGAGAATGCCAATGTTTCGAAAATTCCTCATCGTCTCTCCTCCCTGTTTGTTCAGGAGCGCGTTGACGCGCTCCATTTCTCCTCGAACGAATGTACAGACGGGTGCGGAAAATTCTCCCGAAAGCTCGCCGCGATCCACCCGGTGAAATTCACACGGCCTGCTTGAGAGCCGTTTTTTCCGCACGCAATTCCTCGATCGAACGGACGTCGCGCCTTGCCGCACCGGCCCATTCGCGGGTCTTGATCCTGGATTTCGAAAGCCGTTCCTTCGCGGCCGGCACCGCATCGGCATATTGCGGCAGCCAGCGAGCCTGGGCGACGACCATTTCGTCCACCATTTGCCAAACCTCTTCCGGCGTCGAAACCGCGCCGACCAGCGGGTCGTGCAGGACCGCGAGCTTCAGCAGGTCGATATCGCCGGAGATCGCCGCATGAACCGACATGCGCTGGACGTTGATGGAGGAAATGCAAGTGGCGGCGCAGGCCTCCGGCAGCGTGATGCCGGAGGCCATGTTGATACCGAAGCGGTCGACGAAGCCGGGCGACTCGACGATCGCGTCCTGCGGCAGGTTGGTGATGATGCCGTTGTTCTTGACGTTGAAATGGCCGCGATAAACGCGGTTCGTCTCCAGCGCCTCGAGAATGTGGCTGGCATGCTCGTTGGAGCGCTTGGCGGGGTCTATCGGCCTGGCGGCGGATTCCAGAAATTGCGGGAACTCCGTTTCGAACCAGTTGCGTGTTTCGGTCGAATAACGAAGGTAGCCGCCGGTCTCGCCGTGGATCCAGTCGGACATGTCGATCCAGCGGGTGATTTCGTCCGGCCGCTTGCGATACCAGGGCAGGTATTCGGAAAGATGGCCGTTGCTTTCGGTCGAATAGACGCCGAAGCGCTTCAGGACATCGATGCGCAGCTTTTCCTGCTGCGAATAGACCGGATGCGCCTCGAAGGCGGCAACCAGCTCGTCCTTACCGATCTTGCGGCCGTTGAGACGCAGGTCGATGAACCAGGTCTGGTGATTGATGCCGGAGCAGACGTAGTCGAGCTCGGTGCGCGACTTGGCGCCGAGCACTTCGGCGATCTGGTCGGCGCCATGCTGGACGCCGTGGCAGAGGCCGACGGTATCGACCCTGCCATATTCGATCGCCGCCCAGGTGTTCATAGCCATCGGATTGGCGTAGTTCAGGAATTTCGCCCCAGGCTCGGCGACTTCGAGGATATCCTTGCAGAAATCGAGGATTACCGGAATGTTGCGCTGGCCATAGAGGATGCCGCCGGCGCAGATCGTGTCGCCGACGCACTGGTCAATGCCATACTTCAAGGGAATGCGGATGTCGTCCGCATAGGCTTCGAGACCGCCGACGCGAACGCAGCTGATGATGTAGCGGGCACCCTCGAGGGCAGCACGGCGGTCTGTCGTTGCCGTAACCTTGGTCGGCAGCCTGTTGAATTCGACGACCCTGTCGAGGATCGACTTGATCATCTGGAGGTTGCGCTCGCTGAGATCGGTCAATGCGAATTCGACATCCCTGAATTCAGGAACGCACAAAATGTCTGTGAAGAGCTTCTTGGTGAACCCGACGCTTCCCGCACCGATGATAGCGATCTTGAAACTCATCAGCCTCACCTCGACCTGATCGAACGCTGGGGCAAAGGCGGCGAAAAGAGGCCTGGCCCGCCTGCCACGCTATGCAGGCTGGAATCCAGCATTTCCTCCCATCCGCTCTTTGACCGCGGTTTCTTTTGCTTTTCTCAAGGGATTATGCGCCTTATTCGGCACGCGACCAGAGAAGGATTATGCTTTTAGGGGTAATTTTGTGCTGCGGAACTTGATCGACATCGGGCCGGCGGGCAGGACGGTATCGCTGCCGCGCGGGCGCCAGCGCCTACACACCATGCCGACAAGCACCGGCTATGAAGTGCGCGAAAACGAGGTCTACGACTGGGATGGGCGCAAGCGCGGCCTGACGCCGTTTACCGTGCTCCAGCATACGATCAGCGGCGCCGGCCGATTGCGCTACGAGAACCGGAACTACCGCCTGCAAAAGGGCGACACTTTGCTGGTTCTCGTGCCGCACAACCACCGTTACTGGCTGGCCAAGGGCGAACGCTGGGAGTTCTTCTGGATATCGATGAACGGCGAGGAGGCACTGCGCATCCACAAGTCGATCCTTGCCGCCGTCGGTCCGGTGCTGCGGCTGCAGCCCTCGACGATCGATCATCTGGCTGATTGCAGTGTGCGCCTGATCACGGGCGCGGTCTCGCCGGGAGCCGCCTCGGCCGTCGCCTATGAAGCAGCCATGGCGCTCTACGACGATGTCTTCGGCTCGCATGCCGTCACAGACGACAAGAGCGCCATGCAGCCGGTCATCGATCACATCAGGGCCAATCTCGACAGGCCGCTCCGCGTTGCCGATCTCGCTGAGATCAGCGGCCTGAGCCGCGCGCATTTCTCGCGCTGCTTCGCCGAGAGTGAAGGTCTTCCGCCCGCCGAATTCGTGCTGCAGCAGCGACTGCAGCGCGCGGCGAAGTTGCTCACGAAGGCCGATTTCCTGCCGGTCAAGGAAGTCGCCATCATGTGCGGCTTCGAGGATGCCAATTACTTTTCGAAGGTCTTCCGCCGCCTCTACGGCATCAACCCGACGCAGTTCCGCACCAACGGAATGTATGCCAGCCTGGGAACCGCCCGATAGATTGGCACCGCGCGTGGCGTCGGAAGCGGGAACGCTTTTGCTTCCCCTTGGTTTAGGACAAGAGAGCCTGATCGCCGCTGCCGCACCCCCGCTCTTGGCGGAGATCAGGTCACAGTTGTCAGGGGAGTGACCGATGAACAATCCCGATCCGAATAACCCGAATCCACTGCCGGACAATCCCAATCCGGAGCCGGCCCGGCCGCCTGCCCCGCCGGAGACTCCGCCGGGAGAACCTCCAGGCGTACCCCCGCCCTCGCCGGATCCAATTCCGACGCCGGACCAGGAGCCGATCGGAGTTCCTCCCGGCACGCCTTCCGAAATTCCTTCGGAACCGACCTTTCCCGGGCCGACCGCCTGAAGGGCGGTCGGGTGGAGGATGGCAAGGGTGATTTCGGCGAAGCGCTCGAAACGGGTCTTGCCATGGAACGTTTTGCGCTGGCGCTCATTCACCCTTTCATCATGGAAACCGGCGGCGGGCCCTGCAACCAAGGGAGGTTAAAATGAAAGTCGGCAACTGCATGACAAAGGACGTCGAGATCGCCAGTCCGCAGCAAACCCTGCGCGATGCGGCAGAAATGATGGGTCGCCTCGACGCCGGCGCAATGCCGGTGGGCGAGAACGATCGGCTTGTCGGCATGGTAACCGATCGCGACATCGCAATCCGCGGCGTCGCCCAAGGCAAGACACCTGACGCCAAGGTACGGGAAGTGATGAGCACCGAGGTCAGGTATTGCTTCGAAGACGAAGACGCGGAGGATATTCTGCGTAACATGGCTGACCTGAAAGTGCGCCGCTTGCCGGTGCTGAACCGCGACAAGCGCCTGGTCGGCATCGTTTCGCTGGGCGACCTCGCCACCAACAGCGAGACGGCGACAGCAGGTGAAGCGCTGAGCGGCATCTCGCAACCCGGCGGCGAGCATTCGCAAACGATACACTGACGGCGCACCACCGGCCGGCCTTTGCTACGACCGAACCGCCGGCTGGATAGACGCCGGCCCTGCCGGCGAAACTGTTCAGAGCGAACTGGACTGCAACCCGACGAGGAGCAAGCCATGATTACGATGAAGGCCGTCCGAATCCACGATTTTGGTGGACCGGAGGTTCTTTCGCTGGACGCGGTTCCGTTGCCTCAGCCGCATGACGACGAGGTCACGCTCAAGGTCTACGCGGCAAGCGTCAATCCCGTCGACTACAAGGTTCGCGAGGGCTCTTCGGGCGCGGATCTGCCCGTCACGCTCGGCCGCGACGTATCCGGCGTGGTGGAACTGTGCGGCACGCGGGCCCATACGCTGAAGAAGGGCGATCCGCTATATGCCATGCTCGGCAACGACCGCGGCGGCAACGCCGAATATGTCGTCGTCAAGGCAACGGAGGCGGCGGCGAAGCCGCAACGCTTAAGCCACGCCGAAGCCGCCGCCGTGCCACTTGCGGGCCTTACCGCGTGGCAAGGCCTTTTCGATCACGGCGGCCTCAAATCCGGGCAGCGGGTCCTTATCCATGGCGGCGCCGGCGGCGTCGGTCATCTGGCGGTGCAGTTCGCAAAGGCCGCGGGCGCGTTTGTCGCGACGACCGTGTCCGCGCAGGATTTCGATTTCGTCCGCGCGCTTGGCGCCGACCAGGCGATCGATTACAAGAACCAGCGCTTCGAGGAGCTTGTCGAGGACGTCGACCTCGTCTTCGACCTGGTAGCGGGTGAAACACAGGACCGCTCGTGGGACGTGCTCAAGCCCGGCGGGACGCTCGTCTCAACGCTTTCCGAGCCGTCGGCGGAGAAGGCCCGCCTGCATCGGGCTCGCGGCGTTTCCTATTTGACCAAGCCGAACGCGGCGCAGCTTGCCGAGATCAGCCGCCTCATCGACGCCGGGAAGGTCAGGCCATTCGTGCAGGCAATCTATCCTCTTGAGGAAGTCGCCAGGGCCGAGGAACAGCTCGAGAAGCAGCATACGCGCGGCAAGATTGTGCTTCAGGTAGCTGCCTGAGCACTCGCCGAACAACAGGCCGCAGGCCAGTTTGCGGAGTGCTCGGACACAGGCCGTTTTCTGCTGTCCAGAAGCCCGGCGGCCGAGAGTTTGACACAGGACGGCCCGCCGGGCCTGGCCGGCTTAGGCAGGTGCCGGCTGAAGCAGCATGCGCCGGGTTTGCCGGGATGCACAAATCAAACAAATCAAGGAGATGCAACGGATTTTGAGGCACGTCGCGACGACATCGTCGCACGGCCGCCGTCAGTTAACTGCGAAGCGAAGGACACAGCGTTTACCGACAGGCGGGCTAGGTTCCTACCGGCCGCAAGCCGCAAAAACCGCTTCAAACTGTCGGAAACCGGCGATAGGTTCGAACCATGTCTCAACCCGCCAATCCGATCTCCATTGCCCGTCGCGATCAGATGTTTCCAGTGCTGGCTGAGGCAGAACTGGACCGCATGGGCCGTTTCGGCGAAGCCGTGTCCTATGCTGCAGGCGAACAGATCGTCAAAGCCGGCGAGCTGGCGCCCGGTCTGATCGTGGTCCTGTCCGGCAAGGTGGATATCATCCAGGGCGGCAGCTTCGGCCGGCGCGAAACAATCGTCACGCACGGTGCAGGCAATTTCGTCGGCGAGTTGGCGCAGCTTTCAGCCCGACCCTCACTAGTGGATGTGGAGGCGGTCGAGCCGGTCGAGGCGCTCGTCATCCCCTCGCAAAGGCTGAGGGACCTGATGGTGCAGGAAGCAAACCTCGGCGAGCGCATCATGCGGGCGCTGATCCTGCGCCGTGTCGGCCTGCTCGAGAGCGGCACAGCCGGCCCGATCATTGTCGGACCGGTCGACAGCGGCGACGTTTTGAGGCTGCAAGGTTTTCTGGCTCGCAGCGGTCAGCCGCATCGCGTTCTCGATTCGGCTGCCGATCCCTGCGCCAGGACCCTGATCGAACGCTTCCATGTCGATATCCACCATTTGCCGATCGTGCTCTGTCCGAACGGCAAGCTGCTGCTCAATCCCGGAGAGAACGAGCTTGCCCGCTGCATCGGCCTGGTGAGGCCGATCGACGCCGGCAAGCTGTACGACGTGGCCATTGTCGGCGCCGGACCGGCCGGCCTCGCGGCGGCCGTCTACGCGGCTTCCGAAGGGTTGTCGACGATCGTGCTCGATTGCCGTGCCTTCGGCGGACAGGCGGGTGCCTCCTCGCGCATCGAGAACTACCTCGGTTTTCCGACCGGCATTTCGGGAATGGCGCTGATGGCGCGCGCTTACAACCAGGCGCAGAAATTCGGCGTCGAGATGGTGATACCGGACGAGGCGAAGCTGCTGGGCAGCGCAAGCGACACGTCCGGTGCCCACTACACGCTCGCCGTCGGCGGCGGGGAGACCGTGCGGGCACGGTCGGTGGTGATCGCCAGCGGAGCGCGCTATCGCCGCCTCGACATGGCAAACCTGGCGCAATTCGAGGGAACCTCCGTGCATTACTGGGCTTCGCCGATCGAAGCGCGGCTTTGCGCCGGGCAAGAGGTAGCCCTTGTCGGCGCCGGCAATTCGGCTGGTCAGGCTGCCGTCTACCTGGCGGCGCATGTGAAGAAGGTATGGCTGCTGGCGCGCGGCAGCAGCCTCGATGCGAGCATGTCGCGCTATCTGGTGGAGCGCGTCAGGGCACAGCCGAACATCGAAGTGCTGGCTGAGACGCAGATTGCGGCACTGGAAGGCGACGACGGCAATCTTGGCAAAGTGCGCTGGCGCAACCGCGACACCGAGACAGCACGTCCGATCCGCCACCTCTTCCTGTTCATCGGCGCCGATCCGAACACCGACTGGCTGGCGCAATGCGGCGTGGCGTTGGACGCGAAGGGCTTCGTTCGCACCGGGCCTGACATTGGCCAGGAACGTGGTGCACTGGAGACGAACCGCGGCGGGGTGTTCGCCATCGGCGACGTGCGCTCCGGCTCGATCAAGCGCGTCGCCGCTGCCGTCGGCGAAGGCGCCCAGGTGGTTGCAGCGCTGCATGCATATCTCGCGCGAAACGGCAGTCTCGCCGTGGCGCCACAACTGGTCAGGAGCGTATGATGGCAGACGAATGCAGGCACGCCGGGGACATTCGCGACGTGACACCGAGCGCGCTCGGCTGCGAGGAATGCCTGAAGAGCGGTTCGCAGTGGGTGCATCTGCGGCTCTGCCGCACATGCGGCCATGTCGGCTGCTGCGACGACTCGCCCAACCGTCATGCCACCAAGCATTTTCGGGCAACCGGCCATCCTGTCATCGAAGGCTACGATCCGCCGGAAGGTTGGGGATGGTGCTACATCGACGAAATCTTCCTCGACCTCGGCGACCGCACCACGCCGCAAAACGGTCCGATACCGCGCTTCATTTGAGCTTTTTGCGAGCGGGCCGCTACAGCAATTCCAGGAAAAGTGTGAACGGTTTTCATCCGGAATTGCGTCAAAACAAAAGATGGAGCTGTTCGGCGTTTCCGTGAAACGATGAACCATTCTAAAGCATGTCGCGCAAAAGTGCAGCGGTTTTGCGATAACGACATGTATAAAACAAGAATCTAAAGCGCGTCGCATGAGGCCGATCGAACGCGACGCGCTTTAGTCCAAGGCTGCTTCGGCTTGAGCGGGCGTATCGCGTCCCTCTGGTGGTGCCGATGACCGCTCGCGCATATGCCTGACGGTCTGGAGGACACGATCGGCAAGAAATGCAAGCGCGCCCTGTGCCGTGCGCGTCCCGATGACGGATTCCAGCGTAACCGCCTGCGTTGAGAATTTGTGTTTGAACGACTCTGCGCCACAGAGGAAATCGACCATGCTCAAGCCGTGATCGATCGACCACTGCACGTAATCCATCAACAGGATCACACCCGGCGACGCCCGGCCGAAATCCGGATCGAACGTCGTCACGAAGGCCATCATCACGTCGTGCTGGACGAAGTTGATCGACACCGCGACCATCACGCCATTGCATTCGAGGACGAAGATATGCAGCACGCCGGCGCGCGCCAACGCATCGACGAGCGCGGCGAGTACCGGCACGCCCTCTTCGAAGAGGTCTGATTCACGCATGCGCTCGGTCAGCCATTTCCGCTTCAAGGCCGCGAGGCGCTCCAGTACCGGTTGCAGCGGCTCGTCGGGCGCAAGCAGGCGAAATCTCACCTCTCCGGTTTCTTCCAGCGCCTTGATGCCGCGCCGATAGTTCTGGCGCGTCTTTTTCGACTGGTCCGCCAACCATGCCGCTCCGCTTTCCCATTGTCCGGCAACGCGATAGCTGACTTCCGTTCGGTGAAAGTGACGAAGCCTGATGCCGCCGGAAGCTCCCGGCGTGAAAATTTTGCGGGCCGCCGCATCCGGCGAGAGACGACTGATCAAGGCAAGATCGAAGCCACCTGCATCGCAGAGTTGCGTCCATAGCTCCTGCAGCGCCGATAACGAGCATTCCGGAGCAACGAGAATATCCCCATAGTCGGTATAGCTGCCGGCCGCCCATTCGAGAAACCGCAGCCCTCTGCGCCTGCCGATCGCCAGCGGAACGACAGCAACGAGTCTCTCGCCCTTCCAGACCAGGCCGATCCGCAACGCGCGCTGGTCACGGCGTTGTACGGTACTCCACCATGCCGAAATCCAGGCATGGCTTTGAAAGATCAGCCCGTCGGTACGATGCCAAAGCTCCATCCAAGCGGCTTCGACCGCAGCCAGGCGATCCGCCGAACGGACGATTTCCAGGCGCTCCGCGCCTAGGACGTCGATGGAAACAGCGGTGTTCATGAAGGAGAACTGTCCTGTGGCTGCGCGACCACATTGGGCCGTCTGTGAAACAGTCGCATGACATGCCTTGCCATCTTCTTGAGCGGCAGGATGTAGAGCCCAAAGAGCGACTGGTAATCGCGCACATCGCGATCGACCAGGCCAAATTTCAGGTCTTCATCCGGCTCCGGGACAAATTGCGTTCCGAACAGACGATCCCAGAACGAAAAAAGCAGGCCGAAATTCTTATCGTAGTGACGCGGGTCGATGCTGTGATGCACCTGGTGCCAGTGCGGACACAGGATGATGTTGTTCAACGGGCCGAACGATATCTTGAGATGCGTATGGCGAACAAAGTCCATCATCAGGATGTTGCGGATGACGTAGACGTTGATGCCGAAGATAGCGACCTCTACCGGATCGAGTGCGATCAGGCTCCAGACACCGAAGCAGATGCCCGGGATGACGCCATCCCACATACGGTTCATCAGATCGTCCAGCGGATGAACCCGGTCCTTGGTGATCCCCACCATCACTTCGGCCGAATGATGTACCTTGTGCAATTCCCACAGGAACGGGAAACGGTGCTGGGCGACGTGGTAGAGGTAGTATGAAATATCATAGGCGACCAGCATGGTTGCGGTGAAGATGACGATCGTCACCGGTCCCGCCGGGCCGCCGAGAAGCGGCGCGTGGATGTTAAGGAGCCAGCCAATTGCCTCACGTGTGCCATAGCCCACCGCGACGACGAAGGTGACGCCGGCAGGAATAAGCAGGAAAGGCATCATCGCCCGTTTCGTGATCCAGAACAGGGCGTCGGCTCGCGCCGACGGGTGCAGGATGACTTCCTGTGGGAAGGCGAAGTCGAAAAAGTCCCTGAGGGACTTATGTTCGGCAGTTCGCCAGTAGGCGATCACCGCGCTGCCCAGTGCGGTGAGGAGAAGCAGGCCGAGCGTGGTCAGATTGACGTTCGAAAGCTTTTCCACAATCGCTCTGGCAAATTCGGAAAACATTGATGCAGCGGCTCCTGGTCGTAAGTCGTAAGAAGGCGATCTGGCGAATAGCAAAGCACAAAATTCCCGCCAAACTCGCTACGCCGCCTGCAACCAGTGGCTGTTGCGGGCGCAGCGGGCAAAGCAGGCTGGATGGTGCGAGACTAGCAGATCAACGGTAACGAAACCGCTAAATGTCCAAACGTAATTAATGTCGAATACGGCTGGAACTCGCCCGGCAACTCTACGTTGGCACCGGTTTTTGCTGTTGCGGCGGGTGAATTGGGGCAAGATGGATATCGATCCCGGCTTCGCCCACTTCACCGTGCCAGGCGAGGCGTTCGGCTTGCTGCCTAGTGCCAAAACGCAGTGAAACCCAACCGCCTTGGCCCGGCATGTCACCGCCCGCGCCGATATCGAGCGCAGCATCAGGAAAGCGGATGGCCAACAGTACCTCGTCGCCGCGCAATACCGTGACCGTATCTTCGTGCCGGTCGGCATGGAGGCCGGCGGCCAGTTGGAAGACGATCTCGGACTGGCGCCTGCCGCCGAGCAGTTGGTCGGTGATGAGGATGCCATCGGCCTGGCGCGCCAAAGTGCGCTGATGCACGACGCCGAAGCGGCTTCTATAGCCGTCATGCCGGGCGCTCAGCCTCCAGTGCGGTCCCGGCTCGCTCTCCACCAGCGCTGCGACTGCCTTGTGCGACCAGTTGAAATTTCCAGCGATGGTGCTTTGGCTCTCGCCCTCGATGTTGAGCGTGTTGTGCGCCGGTGTGGAGCGGAACCAGTCGCGCCATGCGCCTCCCGAACCGTAGAGCCAGGTGCCGGGATCGACCAGCACCGGCTCATCGTCGATGCACAGGGTGAGCGACAGCGCGTCGGCATGGCCGTGCGCCGCTATCGAGAGATAGCCGAGCGGTCCATGGTCGAACGTCAGTTCGACATTGCGGCCATTCATTGCTCCGCGCCAGACGGAGAGCCCGCCTTGCGTGAATGTCTGCAAGCCATGCACCGCGGGCGCCGGGCCTGACGGCGCACCAAAGAAAAGCGAACGAAAATCGTCAGGCTCCGGCGCGTTGCCCGGCGTCCCCAGTAAGCCGTGGATGGCGGCCGCGACGGATCGGATATAGTTCGGCTCGTCGCCCAGCTTCAGCACATGGCCCTCATCGTCGTCGCCGAAGCGGGCGGCTTTCTGTGGCAGCCAGCCGACGAAATTGGCGAAGGCGCCCAGACGCGCTTCGACGGCCGAGGGAAACGGCGTTCCCGCCTGGCGTGCCGCGGCGGCGCACAGCAAGATGAGTTCGGCGCTGAAGGCTGCATAGGTCGGCGTTTGCTCGGCACCGGCGCCGTCGGCAAGAATCTGCTTGTGCGTCTCATTTAAGAGGGCGCTGCGGGCAATTTCGGATTCGGCCCCGAGCGCCAGGCAAACCAGATATTCGCCAGCCAACTCTGCGACGAGATGGTTGTTGGCGGAGGAATATCGCGACGGAAACCGCGGCAGCCAATAGGCGCTTGCCGCGAGTATCTCACCAGCTTTCCGCAGCGTCGCCGGGTCAAGCCGGTCACCGATAAGGTCCAGGGTGACGATCAGGCTGATGGCTCGCAGCGCTACTTCGATGCCGGAAGCCCAGCCAATGCCTCGGAACGGCGGATTGGCGGAATGCCAACTGCCGATTGCCGCCTCAATGGCACTCCGGGATCGATTGTCCTCGCTGAGGAGCAGGTGTGCAGCCAGTACTGGCAATTGCTGCAGCCGGTTGACCTCCCAGACATATTTTATATCGCCAAGGTCGCCGCCATCGCGAAAATCGATATCGAAAGTATGAGCCTCGGCGCCAGGCCAAAGCCTGCCGGTTACCGGATCAAGACGCCAAAGCTCAGCAGGAAACAAAAGATCGGGCTCACGCTTTGGCCATGTCCGCCCGAGTGCCGAAAACCGGCCATGAAGCATCTCTTGCGCGGCCGCCGCTATGGCCTGCCGTTGAGCGTCGGTCGCTGCCAGCGCAGCATGGCGAAATCCGGGCAGCACTGGGTGCAACTGCGGCGATGGATAGCGCTCCCACCCATCATCGCGGCGGCGCGACACGATCCTTCGACGTTGCTCGCCCAGCCGGTGCAACACCTCGGCCGGTCCCATGCTGCGCAATCGGTTGATGTACCAGCCGATTCTCATGCACGCCCCGTCAACGTTTCGGTCCTTGTATACCATGCCGTCGAAAAGCTGCGGGCCGGCAATCTTCTTTCCCGTTCGTTGCGGTTAATATCTCCCGCGAGCATGCGGAGGGAGCGATGCGAAAAGCGGTGTATGTTGTTGCCTGGGTGCTCGCCTTGCTTGTGGCGGCCGCGGCAGAGCCCATCCCTCTCAAGCGCGGCGTTGGCGTGCATCAGTGGCTCAACTGGTCGCCGGTGGAGAAAGACGGAACCTACGTTTGGCCGCCCTATCGCAGCGAAAAGGAGTGGCTTGCGGAAAGCAGGCCGCTCACCGACTGGCCGGCCGCGGAGGTGTTTGCCCACATCCGATCGATGGGCTTCGACTTCGTCCGGCTGAGCGTCGATCCCGGCCCGCTGCTTGCCAGCGGGGACGCCAAGCGGCAGCAGGCGCTGGACATACTTGCCGCCGCCGTTGAGCGGATCACGTCGACCGGCCTCAAGGTGGTTTTCGACCTGCATGGCGTCACTCAGGTTCCCGACTACAGCATGGAGATGATCTATGGCGGCGCCGACAGCGAGGGCGTTGCCCGCTATCGTCAAATGGTTGTGGCGGTCGCTGCCATGCTGGTCAAGATAGGCACCGACAAAGTCGCCCTCGAACCTTACAACGAGCCCGCATACTACCCTTGCGATGCGAGCGGCAGCGATCACTGGCAGCGGATCATGGCAGGGACCGTCCACGACATTCGAGCGGTCAGCAGCGAACTTACCATCGTTGCAACCGGCGCCTGCGGCGGCAGCATTGCCGGATTGGTTAACCTCAGCCCCGGCTTTGATGACCCAAACCTCTATTACAGCTTCCATATGTATGAGCCGCACAGCTTCACCCACCAGCGGCCCGATGACACGATCAGCTTTGCTTCGGGACTTCCCTGGCCGGCCGACAGTAGTACACCCGAAGTGGTGACCGAAACCCTTAGAGCGCGGATGGAAGCTGCCGGCTTGAGCAGGGTCGAGCAGGTCATGAACATGGCCACCGCGCGCCAAGCAATCGCGAACTATTTCGAGCAGAACTGGGGCCAGAGCCAACTGGAGGCGAGCTTTCGCCAGGCTGTCGACTGGGCTGAAGGCCATGGCATTCCCAGCCGGCGGCTCTTCATGGGCGAATTCGGCGCTATCCTCATGTCCGCGGACGGCCGCATGGGCGCCTTTGAGGCCGACCGTTCGCGCTATCTCAAGGCAGTGCGCCGAGAGGCCGAACGCTTCGCGATCCCATGGTCTGTCTGGGAGTTCTCCAATCCTTATGGGATGAGCCTCATCCCGCCCGATGGTCCCCCGGTTCCCGACCCGGAGATGCTGCAGGCATTGGGCCTGCCATAGGTGCCGTCACTCGCCCTCACCAGCGAACAACCGGTGCAACCCCTGACCGCCAGGCTCGATCGAGGAACGGCCCGTGGCAGCTTTCTCCCGGTTGGGTTGTATTGGCACGAAGTGTTTAACACATTTGTTGTACTGAATTGAGGAATGTGCGCGCCTAGGGGGAACAATGTGTGGAATTGCCGGATGGATCGGTCGAAGGGCTAAAAATCCACAAGAGCGGGCCGCCAGAATGTCAAACGCATTGCGGCATCGCGGTCCCGATGCCGAAGGCGCCGAGATATTGGACCTGAACACCGGCGAGCAACAATTGGCATTGGTCCATCGCCGCCTGGCGATCATTGACTTGGCGCCTGAGTCAAATCAGCCGATGCAGATTGAGGACGGCCGTCTCAAAATAATTTTCAACGGAGAGATATATAACTACATCGAGTTGCGGCAGGAACTGATCGGCCTTGGCCATCATTTTCGAACGCGCTCCGATACCGAGGTGCTGCTCCGAGCCTACGATCAGTGGCACTTGTCCATGTTCGACCGGCTGAGCGGCATGTTCGCCTTTGCACTCTGGGATGCTCAGAGGCAGGAATTGATCCTCGGCCGGGATCCCTTCGGGGAAAAGCCGCTTTACCTCATGCAAAGCGAAAGCTTGCTGCTGTTTGCCTCGGAGATCAACGCATTGTTGTCGGCGCAGCAAGATGCGCAGCAACTCGATCTGGATGCGGTGGACGAGTATCTGAACTGGCGTTATGTGCCGGGACCACGCACGCTTTTTAAACAGATCCGCAAGCTCAATCCCGGAAGCTATGCTGTCTGGTCGCAAGGGGTGGTCAAGGAAACGCGCTACTATACGCCTCCGGATCAGGCGGCCCTGGCCGAGCGGATCGACGGAAAAACCGCCAAGAAGCGATTTCTGGAACTGCTCGACCATTCCGTCGAGATCAGGATGCGCAGCGATGCACCTTTTGGGGCCTTTCTCTCCGGAGGACTCGACTCCTCGGCTATCGTCGCCCTGATGGCCAGGCATAGCGCCACGCCCATTCGCACGTTTTCCGTCGGGTTCGACGACGCAGCCTATAGCGAACTTGCATTCGCCCGGCGCGTTGCCGATCATTTCAAGACCGATCATTGCGAACTTGTCATCCAGCCAGGCGATCTGATGGATCAGCTGCCCGCGATGGTTCGCCAACGCGGGGGACCTGTTTCGCAAAGCAGCGATATTCCAATTTACCTGATGTCGGAGCGCGCCTCGCAGGACGTCAAGATGGTGCTCACCGGAGAAGGAGCCGACGAGATTCTCGGCGGCTATCCCAAGCATCGCGCGGAATCACTGGCCGGGATCTACCAGTCGCTTGTTCCAGCCTCGCTGCACGATAACGTCCTTTCCCCTTTGGTACGCGCCATGCCGGGCGCGTCGGCCAAGGTCGATACGTTTGCCCGCACCGCGGGCGAAAGGGACTTTGCCGCCCGGATGGTCTCCTGGTTTGGAGCCGTTTCGGCGCAGCAGCGCGCTTGCCTGATCGGCGCGTCCGCAAATCGCCGTTATGAGCGCAACGACTTTCCGTTCTCGTCAAGCGCTGCGGCTTCCCATCTTCGCCGCGTGCTGTTTTTCGATCAGACATCGTGGCTGCCTGACAATCTCCTGGAACGAGGCGACCACATGATGATGGCCGGTTCAATCGAAGGAAGAATGCCGTTCCTCGATCGAGACCTGGTTTCATTCGTCAGCAAATTGCCCGATCGCTACAGGCTGGGTTGGTTGCATAGCAAGCAGATCCTGCGCGACAGCATGGCCAATATCCTCCCGGAAGAAATTCTCAGCCGCCGCAAGGTCGGGTTCAAGGTACCGGTCGCCGAATGGTTTCGCGGATCGATGAGGAACTACGTGCATGACCATCTTTGCTCGCCCCACTCCGTCATTCGCAGCTATCTGAGTCCGAAACAGCTAGATCAAATCGTCTCGGAACACACCACGCGTGCTGCAGACCACGAAAAGCTGATATGGGCGCTGTTGAATTTGGAGATATTCCACCGCGAATTCAGGCTCGACGCGCCGCCGCGATCGTCGGCCTCAGCGCTTGACCGGTTGACGGCTTGACGCGGCCGATCGCCAGACATCGCAGATTGCGCCGACAAACGGGGCGAGCTCAAGCCGTTCCCGATGCACGGCCATGGCACCGGCACCAAGTTTTGCCCGCAGTGCCGGGTTCTCCACGAGGCGGCTCAGCGCCTCGGTCAACGCTGTAACATCGCCTGGCGGCACCAGCAGCCCGGATTGCCCGTCGGTGATTATGTCTTCGACGGCGCCAACCGGGGTCGCCACCACCGCCAAACCGGCTGCCATGCCTTCGATCACCGACATCGGCAGATTTTCGGCGAAGGATGGAAGAACCAGAATATCGGCCGAAGAAATCAGCGATGCGACATCGTCCGGCCCCACCCAACCCGGAAAGGCGATCCGGTCTGCAATCCCCAGCGCGGCCGATTTTGCCCGTGCCGCCTCGACTTCGCCATCGCCGGCAATCGTGGCGCGCCAATTCTTGACAGGGCTCATGCGGTGCAGTGCCTCGAGCAATTGCGGTACGCCCTTGCGGTCGCCGATGCGGCCCAGGAACAGGATATGCACATGGTCGCCGCCGCCGACATGCGCCAGCGACGGGACTTCGGTCGCATTGGGCACGATCACGATATTGCCGGCTGCGCCCGGCGCCCGGCTGGCGACGAAATCACGCCAAAGCCTGCCCAAAACGATCACCCGATCGGCATGCTCGAACAGAGCTTTGATACGGCGGCTTATGAAACCGCGGTCGGCTTTCCAGAATGTCTGATACTGCGCCCCGTGCAAATGCAGGACATAGGGTATCGACAGCAGCCGTGCGCAGGCGGCGATCACCATCTTGCGGTAGGTGCTGCCGGAAACTGAGATGTTGATATGAATGACATCGGCGCGTCCAGCCAGACGCGCTTTAAGCATCCGTAAGCAAAAACCGAGCATATAGAAGATCGAAAGTCCGACATGCCCCGGGCCACGACTGGCAAGGAAGCACACATCGATGTCGGCGATTTCTTGCCGTTCGAACTCCTGCTTCAGCGCCCCCATGATGCGGTCGATGCCGCCCTGCCCCGAAACGCCCGAGGGCGTCGCGACCAGGACATGTATTTTTCGATCGGATATCAGGCGCTGCAACATGATGGTACTCTAAATAACACAGACCGGGTAACTGCAAAGCAAACGTTCCCGATAAGGTTTACGGCAAATCTTTTAGTTCAAACTGAATCTGTTCACCCTTCGGCGTCATCGGGCTGGATTTTCCGCCAGTCGGCGGCTAGTCGAAGGTGAGTTTTCCAGGGACACGCCCTTGCTGCTCCGTTCCACGCTCATTTATGCTCCGGCGATCCTGCTGACGCGAATTTCGGCGCTGCTCCTGCTCGTCGTCGTGACGCGTTTGATCGACCAGACCGAGTATGGCCTGCTCACCCTGGTGGTGACCGTCGGGGAAATGACCGACATTGCCGTCACCAACTGGCTGCGCATCGCCTTGCTCAGGCTTGGCGGCAAGGGCGAAGTCAGCCGCGGCAGCCTGATGCTGGCCGGTCAGGTGTTGCTTGCCACCACGGCACTGGCGCTGGTCATATCGGTAGGCGCGTCGGCGGTGATCGTGCCTGAACGCTGGGTCGAGTTCGCGATCGCAGTCTGCGGCTATCTGGTCGCCGGGTCCATCAGCCGCTTCGCGTTGACGGTGCTGCAGATGCAGCAGCGCCATTCGGTCTATTCGATGCTAGAAGCCCTGCGTGCCCTGCTGCAACTCGCGCTGCCGATCGGCGCTATCCTTGTCTTTCAGGATAGCTTTCTGACGGTGTCGCTCGGCTCGAGCCTCGGCGCCTTGATTGCCGGCATCGTGGCCGGCATCATGGCATCGCGACGGCTCGTTGCCGGTCCGCCGCGCTTCACCCACAGGGACTTCTTTGCGCTCGGTGTGCCGCTGATCATCATGGCGCTGGTAGGCTTCGGGCTCAACAGCGCGGAGCGTCTGTTCCTCAAGATCTATTACGATGCCAGCGCTGTGGCGATCTTCGCCGCAGCCTATGCGCTGGCCCGCCAGCCGATCGACATGGTCGCCAACGCCATCAACATGGGCGCCTTTCCCGAGGTGGTCAGCCGGTTCGACGAGGATGGGCCCGCGGCGTCGGGCCGGCTGCTGTCGCAACTGATGGCGCTGATGATGCGGCTTTGCCTGCCTATTGCAGCGATGCTGGTCGCGCTCAGCAGCGATATCACCGAGCTCATGCTGCCCTCGCAATATCACGGCCGCTTCGGCCTGCTGTTTCCGATCATTGCCTTCAGCGTGCTGTGCGCCAACCTCACCAGCTTCGTCTATGGCGTCGTGGTGCACGCGCACAAGCGGCCGTGGCTGCTGATCATCGCCAATCTCTTCGGCTCGGTGGCAACAATCGCATTGTCCCTGCTGTTGATCCCCCCGATGGCGGAGATCGGCGCCGCTTTGGCGCTGGCGGGCGGCTCGGTGGTGGGCTCCATAACCTGCATTATCATCAGCGAGCGACTCACACCGGTGCCGGTGCCATGGCGCGACATCGGTGTCTCGGTGGTCATCTCGCTCAGCACGGGGGTGGCCGCCAAACTTGCCAGCATGGTGGCCGGCGATGTGCCGGCAATCTTCTCGCTTGTCGCCGGCGGCACTGCCGGTGCTGCGGTTTTCTTCGGGCTGACCTCGTTGTTCCACCCTGTGGCAGCGACGCAATTCGTCGCCCAGCTGCGAGCGCGGCTACGGATCGCGTAAAGCGAAGTCCAGGGTCAACGCCTGTTTTGTGGGGGAACGCGAATCTATAAACCGGCGTTTCGGCGCCAGCGACGCTCCCAGAACTCCCGGAACAGCAGTCCCGCATAGGCAGTGTTGGTGTCGTAGTAGCGGCGCCACAAGCGTCGCGGCTCCTGGACGACGCGGAACAGCCACTCCAGGCCGGCCGCTTGTATCAGCTTCGGCGCACGGGCAACCTTGCCCCCATAGACGTCGAAACTGCCGCCCACGCCCATCACGAAGCTTGAGGCGAGTTCATCGCGGTAGCGTTTGAGAAAGCGTTCCTTGCGCGGTGTCGGCATGGCCACCAGCAGGCAGTCGGCGCCCGAGGCGTTGATCGCCGCGACGATCCCGGCCTCGTCCTCCGGCTTGAAATAGCCGTTGCGCATTCCCGCTATGACGAGGCTCGGATGGTCCTTGGCAAGTCTCACTACAACCGCGTCGAGAACGTGCTGTTCGGCCCCCAGCAGATACGGCCTGAATCCACGCTTCGCGCAGAGGCTCAGCAGATTGATCATGATGTCGACGCCCGCCACCCGCTCGGGCAGCGCGACGCCGCACAGACGTGCACCCCAAAGCACGCCGATGCCGTCGACATTGACCACGTCCGCCCCGGCCACGTCCTCGCGCAGCTCGGCATTCTGGCGCATGGTAACCAGCTTGGCGACGTTCACGACCACATGATGCAGCGGCCGCCCCAGGGTCATCGCCTCGTCGGCGATGGCCAGTGTCTCGGCCATGGTCAGCGCATGGATCGGTGCGCCAAGGAACTCCCGGCGCCGTGATGCCAACAGGGAATGCTGCGCCCATGCCGGGGCGTGCGCGTTCATGCGGCCTGCTCCCTTGCAAGCGTCACTTGTGCGACCTCTGGTTTCTTGCCTTCGATGCGGGCGTCGGGCTTGCGTGCCTTGCGCCACGTCCACAGACCCCTCGTATCGACGAGCTTCTTGTCCTTGAGCGCTTCGGGGTCGACCAGATTGAACTGCCGATGGTCGACCAGGAGGACGACGATATCGGACTTGTCGATGGCCGAAAGTGCGTCGGTGAACACGATGCCCCTGCCCTCGAGCTCATGCGGCAGCGCATTTGTGTTGGGTTCAGCCGCAATGATCTTCACATTGGGGATATCGGACAGAAGTTTCACCACCTCGACGGCCGGGCTCTCGCGCAGATCGTCGATGTTGGCTTTGAAGCTGAGGCCAAGACAGGCGATCGTTTGCTTGCGGGAGGGGTCGAGCAAGGCCTCGATATCCCTGACCACCGACATCGGCCGCTCGGAATTGATCCGGCGTGCCGAAGCCATCAGCCGCGTGCTGTTGGGTGCGGCGTCGATGATAAAATATGGATCGACCGCAATGCAGTGACCGCCGACGCCCGGGCTCGGCTGGAGGATGTTCACGCGAGGGTGTCGATTGGCGAGATCGATCACTTCCCATACATTGAGCGACAGATCCTGACACACGGCGGCAAGCTCGTTGGCAAAGGCGATGTTGACGTCGCGGAACGCGTTCTCCGTCAGTTTCACCAGCTCAGCACTTTCGGCCGTTGTCATGAACAGGTCGCCGGTGACGAAGGTTGAATAAAGTGCCGCCGTCCGTTCCGACGATTTGCGGGACAATCCGCCGATCGAGCGATCGTTGTTGATCAGCTCGGTCAGCACCTTTCCCGGCAGCACGCGCTCGGGGGAATAGGCGACCAGCACATCGGCGTCTTCGCCATGCTGGACAGGAAATTTGAGATCAGGCCGCAACTCGGCAAGCAGCCCGGTCATGATGCGCGTGGTTCCAACCGGCGATGTCGATTCCAATACCACAAGGTCTCCGCGCTTCAGCACGGGGGCGATGCTTCGTGCCGCCGCGAGCACGTAGGTCACGTCCGGCTTATGGTCGTGGGTCATCGGGGTCGGCACGGCGATGATATAGGCGTCCGCCGGCTGCGGCGTGCTGTAGGCCATGAGCTTGCCGTTCGCCACGACCTTCTGGATCAGACCGTCAAGGTCCGGCTCGACGATGTGGATTTCGCCGCGGTTGACCTTCTCGACCACCGCTCCGTTGACATCGACGCCAATGACGTTGAGCCCGCGGCTGGCGAAAATGGCGCAGGTCGGCAGGCCGATATATCCCATGCCGATTACGGAAACGGTTTTGATTTCAGCCATGATGCAGCAGTTCCTCAACAATCCGGTTACTGGCCCGGCCATCGCCATATGGGTTGTGTCGTTCCGCCATGCCGCGATAGGCAGCCTGATCGTCGAGCAGGCGATTGGCGTTGAACAGGATTTTCTCGACATCGGTGCCGACAAGGCGGGCGGTGCCGGCCACGATCCCCTCGGGTCGCTCGGTATTTTCGCGCATCACCAGCACCGGCTTGCCGAGCGAAGGCGCTTCTTCCTGCACGCCGCCGCTATCGGTAAGCACCAGATAGCTCTGCTTCTGCAGGTACAGGAACGGCAGATAGTCCTGCGGCTCGACCAGATGGATGTTCGGCACGCCTTCCAGCTCTGCGTTGACCACCGAGCGCACATTGGGGTTTGGATGGACAGGGTAGACGATCTGCACGTCTCCGCGCGCCGCCAATCCCTTCAACGCCGTACAGATGCGCTGGATGCCGCCGTCGAAATTCTCGCGGCGATGTCCGGTGACGAGGATCATCTTCTTGGAAGGGTCGAGGAAGGGGAAGCTGGCAGCGAGCTTCGCGTTCATCAGCCTGTCGGCATCGATCGCGCTTGAAAAATGCAACAGCGTGTCGATCACGGTGTTGCCGGTCACGAAGATGCTACTTTCGGCCTTTCCTTCGGCGATGAGATTGTCGCGCGCTTGAACGGTCGGCGCAAAATGCCAGGTGGCGATGTCGCCGGCAATCTTGCGGTTCAGTTCTTCAGGAAACGGCGAGTTGATGTTGTGGCTGCGCAATCCTGCTTCGACATGAGCGACGGGGATACGCTTGTAGAAGGCAGCCAGAGCCGCGGCCATCGCCGTGGTGGTGTCGCCCTGCACCATGACGATATCGGGCTTCGCCTTGTCCAGCACCTCGGCCATGCCCAGGAGCACGCGCGAGGTCACATCGAACAGCGACTGGCCGGGTTGCATGATGTTGAGATCGTGGTGCACAGGCAAGCCGGTCAGTTCGACAACCTGGTCGACCATTTCACGATGCTGGGCGGTTATGCATATTTCGGTGATGAAGCCTGGATGAGCAAGGGCGGCACGCGCCACTGGAAAGCATTTGAGTGCCTCCGGCCTAGTGCCGAACACAATCAGCAGTTTCTGCCTGGATGGCAGTTTTGGACGTGAAAGGACGTTCATCGCTGATCCTGGTCGCCTGCAGCCTTCGGGACATACCGACTATTGCCCGCAAGAGCCATAATAGCGCCGGAAAGCGCCTTCGTGATCTCAATTCTTAATATATGATTAACAACCAAGGCCGCGTTCTCCCGGGTTAACTCTTGTGAAAGGTTGGGCTGACAAGTAGTCTATGGCAGTAGTCTTGAAAAAGAATATATTGGATTGACTAATATTTTAATCATCGGCCACGCCGACGCATCCCGGCGCTGGGAAAATGAGCTTCTGGCGCGGTTGAGTGCGGCTGGACATGCGGTTTCGAGTTGCCGCGCGCCGACGCCTGAACCCAATGCGCGCACGATGGACAATGTGCTGGCGCTCGAGGGCCGGCGCTTCGGCCCCTCACTGGCAAGCCGTTCCCGGCCGTTGCCGTCCGGCGACACCGGCCCAGTCGATCTTATGGTCGATCTCACCGCTACCGCCGCACGACGGGGCACGCCTGTCCTGACGCTCGAATTTTGCGGCCAAAGCAGCTTTGCCGCGGGCATGACCGAGATGCTGGCGAGCGGGCGGTTGCCCGAACTCACCGCGCGCCTCGACGGCGTTGCCGTCGCCACGGCGCGGCCGATGATCAGCGACCGGTTGTGGCTATCCCGAACCAGCAACGACCTGCTCGCCGGCGCCATCTCCCTGATTGCCCAATGTGTCGCCCGCTTTTCCGCGGGCAAACTTGCGCCGATTGCCGAGAGCCCGGCGCCGCCCCTGCAGAAAGGCGGATTTATCGGGCACTATCTGTCCTTTTTCGGCAGGGGGTTGGTCGACCGCGCCGTGCAAAAACTGCGACGTGGTCGGCGCCCCTTCTATTGGCAGGTTGCTTATCGGCTGATCGACGGTCCAGGCGTCGCCGAAACCGGACAGCTGGATGGTAAGCCGTTCACCGTGCTTGCCGATGACGGGCAGCGCTTCTACGCCGATCCGTTCGTTCTCGAGCGCGACGGCCGTCATTTTCTGTTTGTCGAGGAGTTTCCCTACTCCACCGGCCGCGGGGTGATTTCTGTCGCTGAACTTGGCACCGACGGCACTTTCGGCGTGCCGAAAGTGGTGCTGGAGGAAGCGCATCACCTGTCATATCCGCAGGTGTTTGCTCACTCCGGCGAGATTTTCATGATCCCTGAAAGCGCTACGGCGCGAGAACTGGTGCTCTACCGTGCCGAGCAGTTTCCGGATCGCTGGGTACGCGATACTGTGCTGATGACGGACAGGGATTTCAACGACGCCACGCTGCTCGAATCCGACGGTCGCTTCTGGCTGTTGGGGACTGAGCGGTTCGGTCACGGCAGCGCGTCCGACACGATGGCCGTCTATTCCGCCCCGGCGCTGCGTGGGCCGTGGGCTGCGCACGCGCTCAATCCCGTCGCAGTCGACCACTCCGCCACTCGGCCGGGCGGCGCCTTTATCCGCCAGGGCGACGCTTTGCTGCTGCCGGTGCAAAACGGGTCTAGAGCCTATGGCGGCGGCCTGGGATTGATGCGGCTGGATCGGCTTGATGATTTCGACGTCCGTTTTGAACTGCCCCGCTCAATCGATCCCGGGCCGGCATGGGCTCGGTCCGGCATTCACACGCTCAATCGCGCGGGCGGTGTCGAGGTCGTGGACAGCGCCGGCTGACCGGATCCGAGGTCCGTGCTTAACGAGATCCAGCCGGGTTTGGGCTGGATGCAGCAGCCGAAGGCATGCTCTCGAGCGAGCCTCCATGGGGCTGCTTCCTGTAGGCAAGCAGCAACACCACGATGATCGTCATGTCCGGCGTTTTTGACGAAAGCGCGTTGTTTGACAGCGCGGCAAGCAAGAACGTTATGGTGCCGATCCATGCCGGCAGCGGCGCCCCGCGCAGCAGCCGGAAGACGAACCAGAATATCAGCGCTGTAAACAGCAGGGCTATGGGCAGGCCGAAGAGCAAGATAATTACCACCGGCGCGCTTTCGATGTAGGGCAGATGCAGCTTCTGCCGGACGATCGCCAGCAGGTCGTCAACGTTCATGCCGAACAGGATGTCGTTCCAGCTGACCAGTCCGAACACCTGATAAATGGTCACCCGGGCCATGAAGTTTTCGTCGAAGATGGTGTTGCTGAACCGATTCAGCAGACCGCCCGCAAACAGTACCGCTACGAGCACCGCGCCACCCGTCACGGTGAACATCAGCACGACAAATTTGGCCTGCCGCTCATATTTGAGCGACAGGCCCGGCCAAGGCACGAACAGCAGCAGAATGAGGATTTCGCCGGTGGCGAGCATCAGCGCGGCGCGAGCGCCCGATGCAGCGCAACCGATGAACAACAGGAAGATCGCCATCACCCGCGCCCATATGCGCCAGTGCGTCAGCGGCACGAATCCGATGGTTGTGGCGCAGAGCGCGCCCAGTGCCAGCGGATGGGCCGACAGGCCAGTTGGCCTGAATTGCAGTTCGTTCAACCCATAGGGCAACAGCCGATGTTGAGTCACCGCCTCGATGGTGCCGATGACAGCGCTCAGGATCGCCATTCCAAGCACGACGTCCCCCAGCGCCCGCCGCACCTCTGCATTCAATGCCAGCATCAACAGGCCTGTGGCGCCGGCCACCAGATAGGTATCGATGATGAACCCGGAGGAGCCCGCACGGCCGGTAACGAACAGATAGGGCACCAGCGCGAACATCAGCACCGAATAGCGGATCAACGCCTTGAATATTCCAATTTCGTCGCCGTGCAGCAGAAACGGCCGGCTGAAAAGAACGATAGGAAGCAGCAGGATGATCGCATAGGTGCCGAAATGCAGCTTCTCGTAGAACGAGCCTCCCTGGGCCGTATAGTCGACGACCATGTTCATCACCTGCGGTGATACCGTAAAGCGAAGCAGGAGCGCGAACGCTGCGCATAGGAAAAACAGCAGCGACAGCGCGTTCTGACGGCGCGCTCGGCTGGACGATAATCGTTCCGAAGCGGCAGCGGGATAGCTCATGGCCCATCCAAATGGCGATATTCGAACGGCATTCTGGGCAACGAAATCCCTTCAACGTCCGCCGGACGGACAGCGTGAGCGGTAAAATGGGCCAACTTGGAAAATAAGATGTTAACGATGTTTCTGTAGAGCAGGCCAAGCGTAATGATTTAACAAGGGTTGTCACCATGTCTGCCGGTTCCGGCACACCCCCCATCTCCGCGACGGCTTCCAATAACAGTGCATTCGAGCGTATCGCCAATGCACGGCGCAGGGCATTGCTGCAACAGCATGGCCCAGTCGCGGCGCTAAGCTCCGCGCCGGTGACGCCGCAACCTCCAGAGCCTGTCGCAACGGTGACCCTGGACAAGATCGGCGATTTCCTCGAGCTCGATTTTCGACGCCTGTTCGTCTGGCTGCGGGCCGGCCTCGCCCTGGCCTTCATGCTGGCGGTAATCGGCGGCATTGTCGGCGGCGCCTATGCATTGCTGAGCAAGCAGCGTTACACCGTCACGACCGAGGTCCTCATCAACCCATCCAATTTGCAGGTTGTGGAAAACGACCTCTACTCGCAACCGGGCCAGATCGATAGCCAACTGCTCAGCACGCGCAGCAAGCAGCGCATCCTGACCTCGGGCAACGTGCTTTCCCGTGTGGTGGACGAACTGAATCTGACTCACGATCCGGAGTTTTTCGATCCGGACCGGAGCACATCCTCGTCCGGCGCTGTGGCGAAGCCCGACCCGAGGCTCATCGCCTTGAAGAACCTGGCGGACCGGGTAGACGCCATCGCGGATCCGACCTCGTTTGTCACAACCCTCTCGGTATCTGCGGAAACCACCGCCAAGGCGATCCTGATCTCGCAGGCCATAGTCAAAAACTTCCAGGAAGAACTGGCTAAGGCGGAAGCTGCCGGCGCCAGCCGTGCCGCGGCTGCCCTTGACAGCCGGCTTGGCCAACTCAAGAGCGACGTGCAGGCAGCCGAAGAGAAGGTCGAGAGCTACAGGCGCAGCCACAACCTGTCGTCCAGCAATGGCCAGCTCGTCAGTTCGCAGACGCTGACGCAGCTCAATGGCGAAATCGTCGATGCGCAATCGCGTGTCATCGCCGCGCAGGCAAGCTACGACGCCCTGGTTGCCTCCGGTATCAACGGGGCCAATCCCGACCCCACGGTTTCGGAAGCGCTCGCGGCGCTGCGCGACAGGTCAAACAGCCTGCGGCAGCAGATCGACTCACAGTCGATGACCTTCGGTCCGCGCCACCCGACGATTGTCAGGCTCAGGACGGAACTCGAGACCGTCAACTCGCAACTCCGGGCCGAGTTCTCCCGCACCATCGGCACGGCAAAGGCCAGCCTGGACAAGGCCAGGGCCTCGTTGGCTTCTCTCAACGCCAGGATGAACGATCTGAAGAGCAATGTATTCACCGACAGCGAATCCGAAGTCGCCCTGCGTGAACTTGAACGCGATGCCGCCTCGAAGAGAGCGGTCTATGAGAGCTTCCTGTCACGTGCGCGCCAAATCAGCGAGCGCGAGCAGATCGACACCACAAACGTACAGGTGATTTCGACCGCGGTGCCCCCGCCCGCGCGCTCATGGCCTCCGCGCACTGCCCTGGTGGCAGGCGCAGGAGCGTTCGCAGGCTTTGCCCTGGGCATGCTTCTGGCCATCGGCATGGGCATCATCCGCGACATGCGCCGGCCGCCGAACCGATCAGGCCTTGCCGCCAGCCGAGCCTGAAGCAAGGCATGGCGAAGCGCATCGTTTTCCACATCGCCAGCCTGAGGGGCGGCGGCGCCGAACGTGTTTTCGTCCTGATGGCAAATGAACTGGCGTCGCGTGGCCACGAGGTCACGCTTTTTACCTGGAACGCGGAAGGCCCTAACGCCGCGCTGCGTTCCGCTGCCGTTCATCTGGTCGACTTCGGCCTTCTCTTGCGCGGCGAGGGTTACGCCAAGTCGGCGACGCTGAAAGGCATCGCGCGAAGCGCAAATTTGTTCCGCCGCCTTGATCCTGATGCGGTCTATAGCGCCCCGGAATTCGCCAATCTGGTGATGGCGCTGTCACTCATGTTGGCCAGAAGCCGGGCAAAATTCTTTCCAAGCTTCCATGCCGCCGCATCGCTGCCTGCCAGCGGCCTCGGCGCGAGGCTGGCGATCTGGCTTTCCGCGCTGGTTGCAGCGCGCGCAACCAAAGCCATCGCCGTTTCAGCGGGTGTCGGCCGTGACATCATCGCCCGCGGCTTCCCCGAATCGAAGGTTGTCGTCATCAACAACCCGCTGCCGCCGGCTGAAGCACCGCAGGGGAATTCCTATGCCTGGCAGGCAGCGTTGGCGGCGATGGGCGATGGCCCGGTCATCGCCACCGCCGGACGCCTGGTGCCGGTCAAGGACCACCGGACTTTGCTGCGGGCCTTCGCTGCCCTGCGCGCCGGCCGCCCTGCCCGGCTTGTCATCTTCGGCGAAGGTCCGCTGGCTGCCGAATTGCACGCCTGTGCCGAGCAGATCGGCATTGGCCAGGACGTACTCTTTGCCGGCTACGTCAACGATCCCGCAGCCTGTTACGCCGCAGCCGATCTGTTCGTCCTTACATCCACGAGCGAAGGCTTTGGCAACGTCTTGGTCGAGGCCATGGCCGCCGGTGTCCCCGTAATCTCCACCGATGCTCCGCATGGCCCGCGCGAAATACTCGCTGACGGCCGTTTCGGCACCTTGGTGCCGGTCGGTGACGCCGCGGCCCTGGCGAAGGCGATGGCCGAGATGCTGGACCACCCCACCCCTGCTGCCGTGCTGAAAAACAGGGCGGCGGATTTCACAGTCGACAAGATTGGCGATCAATACGAAGCGTTGCTCTAGTCGTTACGCACTGCCAGCAGATCGCGGTTGGATGCGGTCGACGTGGTCGGGCTTTGATTGCGATAATCTCTTCACGGGCTGGGGCGCAACGAATTTATCGTGAGGCATTCCCTCGTTCCTTGAGTTGTTGGGCGAGGAAATCCTTGACCGAATCGAGAACCGCATCCCGTTCATGAGATACGCCTGGCAGCAAATCGAAGCGCACGCGCGCCCCCGCCTCCTCGAACGATCGACACAATGCCATGAGGCGTTCCGGCCGTGTTCGCCCCGCATCGTTGGCGCCCGGCATCCAATGGGTGCTGCCTTGGACATGAGTGATCTCCCAAGTCTCCAGGTCAGCGTCGCCGACGATCATCTGGAAAGGCACTTTTGCCAGCGCTGCGGCATCGAAGGTGATGCCGAACTTCTCCGGCAGATCGCGAATGCCCACCCACCAGTCACGCGTCGGATCGAGCAAGGTCACCGAGCCTGGCGCGCCGATTGAGGCCGCCCAGAGCCTGTCGGGATGCAGGATAGCAAAACGATGCGTGAAATGCCCGCCGCCGGAAAATCCGAACATGGCAAACCGGCTCCAATCCTGACTGTATTTGGCGCTGACCTCCTCAACCATGGCGAGCAGCACCTGATCGTAGCGTATGTTGCCCTCGAGCAAATATTTGTATCCGCTGCGGGCATCATCCCCGAGAACGCCGATTGGAAACAGCGGACACAAAACGGCGCAGCCGTTCCAGCGTCCGAACTCGGAAAACGCATCGCGGAATCCAAGAAAAGAGGTGCGGCCGGTGCCATGGACAGCAACCATCAGATCGACTTTGGCCCCTTCCCCAACCGCGGGAGGCACATACAGGCAATAGTGAAAGCGCGGGTCTGATTTGGAAGCAAAGATGGCGGTCGCGCCAAGGTCATAGGTAGCGCGACCGCGATCCGCGACAGGCCCCTTGGCAACGCTTGTCAAATCGATAACTCCTTAATAGGCCCGGCATTCCGGCAACAATATACCGGTCGGCCGACCTCGTGAACTGGAGGCGCCTCCAGGCAGCCGCGAGGAGGACCTCGTCGTGCATCGGAAGCAGGGCGCCGGCGGGGCGATCAGGGGCAAAAAGAATGCCTCCGCCAACGCCTCGGGAAGCCGCCATTAACTTTTCGTTAACCATGCCGGGCTAGCCTTAACCAATCAGTAAGGACTCGCCTCTGTGACCTGCGTCGCTCCCATCCAAAACAAGTCCATACGCTTTCGAGCGCGCTCGTTTGTAGCCTTCACCCTCACCCCTGAGGCCCCGCTAGGGGAATGGCTGCAAAGCCTCGATCACTGGACCGAAAACTCTCCCGGCTTCTTTGCCGGCCGCCCGGTCGTGCTCGATCTGAATATACTCAAGCCCGAGGTGGGCGAGATGCGGGATCTGGTCTTACAACTCGCGGAGCGCGGGATTCGCATCTACGCGATCGAGGCCGATGGCAATGTAGCTCTCGATGCCGATCTGCCGCCGCTCCTCGTTGGCGCCAAGGAGGCCACCGCCGACGCGCTTTACGTGCAGCCGCACCCGAAGGCCGCAGCTGAGGCCAAGACGGAAGAGCCGCAGGCGCCGAACTCATTGATGATCAAGGCACCGATCCGCTCCGGCCAGTCGATCTTTCATCCCGATGGCGATGTGGTCATTGTCGGCTCCGTCAGTTCCGGTTCCGAGATCATCGCCGGAGGATCGATCCACGTCTACGGCACGCTGCGTGGACGTGCGTTCGCCGGCGCCACGGGAAATTCCGCGGCTCGCATCTTTTGCCGGAAAAACGAAGCCGAACTTCTGGCGGTGGACGGCTGGTACCGCACTGCCGAGGAGATGGACGCCTCCTCGCGAGGAAGGCCGGTACAGGCCTTTCTCGAGGACGGCGCACTTTGCGTCGCACCGCTCAACTAACAACATTGGAGGCACAAATATGGGCAAGGTAGTGGTTGTCACATCCGGCAAAGGGGGTGTCGGCAAGACGACCTCGACGGCCGCTCTCGGCGCCGCGGTCGCGAAAACCGGCAAGCGGGTGGCTCTCGTCGATTTCGACGTCGGCCTGCGCAACCTCGATCTGATCATGGGTGCCGAGCGGCGCGTTGTTTTCGATATCGTCAACGTCATTCAGGGAACCGCCAAGCTTTCGCAGGCGCTGATCCGTGACAAGCGACTCGAAACGCTGTTCCTGCTGCCGGCCTCGCAAACGCGCGACAAGGATGCTCTCACCGAGGAAGGCGTCGCCGACGTCATCGACAAGCTGCGCTCCGTTTTCGACTACGTCTTCTGCGACAGCCCGGCCGGCATAGAGCGGGGCGCGCAACTTGCCATGCGCTTTGCCGACGAGGCGGTAATCGTCACCAACCCGGAAGTGAGCTCGGTCCGCGATTCCGATCGCATCATCGGCCTGCTCGACTCCAGAACGATGAAAGCCGAGCAAGGTGAATCGATTGTCAAACACGTGCTCGTCACACGCTACGATGCTGCGCGCGCTGCCCGCGGCGAGATGCTGAGCATCGATGACGTGCTCGAGATCCTGTCGACGCCCTTGCTGGGAATAATTCCCGAGAGCCAGGACGTGCTGCGCGCATCCAATGTGGGCGCGCCGGTTACGCTCAGCGAAAACACCAACCCCGCCGCACGCGCCTATATCGACGCGGCAAGAAGACTCGAGGGCGAGGACCTGCCGGTCATTCTGCCTTTCGAGCGGAGGGGCCTCCTCGACCGGCTGTTGGGAAGGAGGGCAGCATGAACCTGCTCGATATCTTCAAGCGCCGCGGCAGCGCGCCGGTGGCGCGCGAACGCTTGCAACTGCTGTTGGCTTACGAGCGTCGAAGCCGCAACCAGCCCGATCTCGTCTCGGTGTTGCGCGAGGAGATCATGGCGGTGATCGCCCGGCATGTTCAGGTCGACCAGGATTTCCTGCAGGTGAGCATGGATCACGGCGAAACGACGTCGAGATTGGAGATCGACATCCAGATTCCCAACAAGGTCGCAATGCCCATGGCCGCGGCGTTCTAACGGAATCCTCCGGCCAGGGCTTGCGTCGGCTGCTGCCGAGGTTGCGGCGCCGTGGTTGGCGTGCTTGAGCCGGTTGCCACCGGCAAGTCTCGCAATTCGAGGACAGTAATCACTGCCTCACCAAAAACCCGCGGCCGTTTCCAGCCGCGGGGGGCCTTGGGAGGGCCTTTCGAACCCGTGGTCAAATGTTGGCGAGCAATTCGTTGACGCGGCTTTCCATGTCGGCAAGGGCGGTGTCGACGTCCTTCTGGCCACTGATTGCTGCACTCATCTCTTCGCCGATAATGTCCTGGATCGCAAACTGACGCTGTACGGCGGACGGCAGCGGCCTGCCGAGATCGGCGACCGCAGAGATCGTGTTGCGATGCGGCAGTGCCTTGAAGGCGTCCGAGGTGATCACGGCCTTATAGGCCGGCAAGTGGCCGGTGCGCGACCATTCGAAGTCGTTGTCGGCGAAGAACTTCAGGAATTTACCGATAGCCGCGATCTGTTCAGGCGTGCGGTCTTTCTGCGAAACGGCCCAAGTGTGGCCGTCGGCATATTGCGCGTGGGCGCCGCCAAACAGCTGCGGATACGGATAGACCGCATAGCCGCCCTTGTTGAGCGCCGTACCCTTGGTCTCGGACTGGGCGTTGTAATCGCCGACCACCCAGGTGCCGTTAAGGTGGACGCCACCCTCGCCTGCAAGGAAGGCGTTGATCGAGCCGCCATAGTCGAGATCCTTGGTGGTGTAGCCCTTCTCGAAGATCGCCTTGTACATCTCGACGACCTTCTTGGCTTCCGGCGTATTCAACTTCACATGCTTCGGATCGGCGAAGAAATCGGAATCCTGCTGGAAAAGATAGGTGTAGAGGTTGCGTGTGTAGAGTGCAGTCTCATTGGTCAGGTTCTGGACGAAATAAGGCTTGCCCGTCTTCTGCTTGAACTGTTCGGCCTGGGCGAGCAGTTCCTCGGGCGACTTTGGAAAAATCGGCGTGCCGTCGGCATTGACCAGGCCGGCTTGTTTGAAAAGATCCATGTTGACGTGATAGAGCATCGTCCAGCTGTCGATCGGCAGGCCGTAGATCTTGCCGTCTTTGGTGGCGCCATTGCGCGCCGCATCGGTGAAGGCGTCGGGTGTCACGCCGACCGACTTCAAGAGATCGTCGAGCGGCATCAACAGGCCCTTCGACTGATAATCCGACAGTACGGATTCATGGATCGTGACGATGTCCGGAGCGTCGCCTGAAGCGAACTGCGCGGTCAGCTGATCATAGCCGGGCCATTCCACGGTGGTGACGTTGACGTGGACATCGGGATTGTCGGCGTTGAACTTGTTGATCAGCGAGGTGATGATGCCGCATTCGCCAACGGCCTTGGTGGCATCGGTATTGGTGCCGAAATCGGCATCGCAGGCGCCGAAAAAGCGCTGCACGCTCAGTTCCGTGGCCGCGAAGCTTGGAGCTGCGAGCATCATTGCGCCCGCAGAAACTGCGGCAAACAGTATTTTCTTCAGTTTCATATCAGTTCCTCCTACTGAGTTTCCGCCGCTCCACCCTGGATTGGCTTTCGTGCTTCAATTGCTGCGCATTCCCCCGGCCGTCAGGCAATCTTCGTTATCTCACCGCAGCGCCGGAGACCGCCGTGACGATGTATTTCTGGAAGAACAGGTAGACGATCAGGATCGGTGCACCGGCGAACACCGCCTGCGCCATCAGGAAGCCGATGCCTTCGGACTGGGCGAAGTTGGTCTGGGTCGAGGCCATGCCGACCGTCAGCGTGAACATGTCCTTCTTCGTCGCCGAAATCAGCGGCCAGAAGTAGTCGTTCCAGGCGCCGAGAAAGGTGAAGATGCCGAGCGTCGCCTGCGCAGGCAGCGTGAGCGGCAGAAGCACCTTCCAGAAAATTCTGAGCCGGCTGGCGTTATCGAGCATGGCGGCTTCGTCCAGCTCCTTCGGGATGGCCTTGAAATACTGGGTCATCAGGAAGACACCGAACGGAGCCGAAAGGCCCGGCAGAATGAGCCCTTGATAGGTGTTGTGGAACTTCAGCATGCTGAAGATCTGGTGACGGGCGACAAGCACGGCCTGTTCCGGGACCGCCAGACCGAACAGCACGATCACGAACAGCACGTCTCGGCCGGGGAAATTCAGCCGTGCAAAACCGTAGCCGGCGAGCGACGACAGGATCAACGTGCCGAGCGTCAATCCGCCCGAGACGATGATGCTGTTGCGCACCCAGATGAACACCGACGAGGTGCCGACGGTGTTGATGTAGTTCTTCAGCGTATAGGGCGCGTGAAACACCGAATTCGGATCGGCCATCAGCTCCGTATTGTCCTTGAGTGACAGGCCGATGACCCACAGAACCGGCGCGATCATGACGATCGAAAGCAGGATGACCAGGGCCAATAACAAATGGTCGCCAAATGCCCGGCCCTTGATGGAAGCTGCTGTGGCGCTCATGCCTGGTCTCCCCTGCTGCGTGTCACCAGGTACTGGGCCATGGCCGCGACCAGGATGAGGATGAACAGGATTTCCGATGCAGCGGCGCCCAGGCCGAGATCCCAGCGACGGAATGCGGTATCGTAGATGTAGAGCACGATCGGCTTGGTCAGGTTGTTCGGACCGCCGCGCGTCATCAGCCAGGCCTGGCCGAAGAGCTGGAATTGCAGCACGATCTGGATGATGATCACCAGGATGAAGGTCCGCTTGATCGACGGCAGCGTGATCGAGCGTAGCGTCTGCCAGCGATTGGCATTGTCCAGCGCTGCCGCCTCGTAAATATCCTGTGGAATCTGCTGGAGCGCCGAGAGAAAGAGCATCATCGGCAGGCCGATACACCACCAGATGGTGGCAATGGCGATGCCGACCATCGCCAGGCTGGGATCGGAAATGAAGGCCGGAGCCGTTGCGCCGAACCATCCGTAGATCGTCGACAACAGGCCGACATTCGGAATGAAGACGATGCGCCAGATCAGCGTGACGATGGTGACCGATAGCACCGACGAGGAAAAGAACAGCGTCCGCAAAACCGCGGCAGTGCGCGTGCGGCGGTTGAGGCAAAGCGCCAGGAAAAGGCCGATCAGCGCCAGCGTCGGCACCGTCAGAAGCACGAAATAGAAGGTGTTCCAGATCGATTGCAGGAAGACCTTGTCGTGATACAGCCTGGCGTAATTGCCGAGACCGACAAAATTTCCGGACGAAAACGTGTCGGCCTTGTGGAAACTCAGCCACATCCCCCAGAGCAGCGGGAAGAGCAGCAGCGTGGTGAAGAAGAACAAGAATGGCGCAACGAAAATGACGTTTCGCCATTGCGGCGCATAGATGTCGGCGGTAGGGGCTCTGACGCCGACAGCAAGCGTCGCGGTCGGGGACATCGCCAGCCGGTCAGCCATCTCAGGCCTCCCTCGCATGCCAGGCGCGGCCGGTCTCGTTGAACAGATGCGATTTCTGGCCATCAAAGGCGAGCCCGATTCTGTCGCCGACGGCGACGCGGCTGTTGCCGGCATCCGAGCCGACGATCTGCTGGCCATCGCCCAGCCGCGCGTAGATCAGGGTGCGTTCGCCGAGCCGCTCGAGCACATCGACCACGCCGCCGGCATTGCCCTGTCCGGCGGCAACGATGCGCACGTCTTCAGAACGGATGCCGAAAGTGTACTTGCCATCGGTCAGTTGGCTGGAGGCGATCTCGGTCTGCACCGAGACGCCGTCCGCAAACCTGGCCGTGGCGTTCTTGCCGTATCTGTCAAGCGTCGCATCGACGAAGTTCATCGCCGGCGCGCCGACGAAACCCGCGACGAATTTGGTCGCCGGGCGCTCGTAGATCTCCATCGGGGTACCTATCTGGTCGATCTTGCGATTGTTCATGACGACGATGCGGTCGGCCAGCGTCATTGCCTCGACCTGATCATGGGTGACGAAGATCATCGTCGATTGCAGCCGCTGGTGAAGCTGGGCAAGCTCGATGCGGGTGCGGGTGCGCAACGCGGCATCGAGATTGGAGAGCGGCTCGTCGAACAGAAAGGCCTTCGGCTCCTTGACGATCGCACGGCCGATGGCGACGCGCTGGCGCTGACCGCCGGAGAGCTGGCCCGGCTTGCGATCGAGCAGATGCGGCATTTCCAGCATGCGGGCGGCTTCATTGATGCGCGCCTCGATGACCTTGCCTGGTACGCCGATATTCGCAAGGCCGAAGGCCATGTTGTCGCGCACCGTCATATGCGGATAAAGCGCATAGGACTGGAACACCATGGCAATGCCGCGCTTGCCCGGTGGCAGATGATCGATGCGCTCGTTGTTGATGGCAATCTCGCCGCTGTCGACAGCTTCGAGCCCGGCAATCATTCGAAGAAGCGTCGATTTTCCGCAGCCGGACGGGCCCAGGAACACGATGAATTCGCGTGCCCTTATGGAGAGCGACAGATGATCCAGCACCGTCATGGCACCGAACTGCTTGCTCACGTTCCTGATCTCGATATCGGCCGTCACGTCGACGCTCCTCCTCAGCGTTTGCGCTTTCTCGATGATCCGCCTGAACTCAGAGCCTCAGGCGTATGACCTGGTAGGAATAGGCCGGCAGTGACAGGCTCAGCTTGCCGCCGGCGAGCGAGGCGCCCTCACCCTTCCTGGGGCCGACATTGCCAGGGTTTTCGGCCGAATTGACGGCTTTCAGATCGGCGTGTGCCATCACCTGGTGATCGACGATCTCCGCCGCGCCGAAGCCGGTGAGGTCGACCACTGTTTCGATTGCCTCGCTCGAATGGCGGTTGACGGCGAAGAAGGTGACGTGGCCGGTTTGCCTGTCGTGCACGCCGGCAACATCGACATAGGCGACGTCGCCCGCAACGCTGGATTTGTAGGTCGGGCTTTCCACCTTGAGATCCAGCGCATTGCCGCGACCATAGTTAGAAGCAAACAGATAGGGATAAAAAATCGTCTGCCGCCATGCCGGGCCATTCGGAACGGTCATGATCGGCGCGATGACATTGACCAGTTGTGCCAGGCAGGCGATCTTGACGACATCGGAACGGCGGATGAAGGTGTTGAGGATCAGGCCGACCTGCAGCACATCCTCGAAATTATAGATGTCTTCGAGCAACGGCGGGGCGAACGGCCAGCCGTTGCTGCCGCCGAGTATCTTCCTGTCCTGCTCCTTGGAATGGTACCAGACGTTCCATTCGTCGAACGAGATGTAGACCTGCTTGTTGGAGCGCTTCTTGGCCTTGATATACTCGATGACGCCGGCGACCGAGACAATGTAGTCGTCGAGCTTTTCGCTCATGGCGAGATAGTTCGGAGCGTCGTTGGCGTCGTTGTCGAAATACATGTGCAGTGAGATGTAGTCGACCTCGTTGTAGGTATGGTCGAGAACCGTCGCTTCCCATTCAGGGTAGGTCGGCATCTTGGCATTCGAAGAGCCGCAGACCACCAGCTCGAGTGACTTGGAGAAGGCGCGCATGGCCTTGGCCGTCTCATGCGCCAGCCGGCCATACTCGTCCGCGGTCTTGTGACCGATCTGCCAGGGGCCATCCATTTCATTGCCGAGGCACCAGAGCTTGACGTCGAAGGGCTCCTTGCGGCCGTTGGCGATGCGCCTGTCGCTCCATTTGCTGCCGCCGGGATGGTTGGCGTACTCCAGCAGATTGCGGGCTTCGTCGAGGCCGCGCGAGCCGAGATTGACGGCAAGCATCATCTCGGTGTTGGCGCAGGTGCACCAATCGGCAAATTCATGCAGGCCGACTTCGTTGCTTTCCGATGTGTGCCAGGCGAGGTCGAGGCGCACTGGGCGCTGTTCCTTGGGACCAATGCCGTCTTCCCAATTGTAGGCCGAGACGAAATTGCCGCCGGGATAGCGGACGATCGGAACATTGAGTTCCCTGACGAGATCGATGACGTCCTGACGCATGCCGTTGGCATCCGCTGTCGGATGGCCGGGCTCATAGATGCCGGTGTAAACTGCCCGCCCCAGATGCTCGATGAAGGATCCGTAGAGCCTCGGATCGATTTCCGAGACGACATAATGCGGATGAGCCGTAACGGCTGCCTTCATGCATTCCTCCCATCGATATCACAAACGATGATTTAAATCATCTTGCCCGATATCAAAGAGGAATTAGCAGCCCTTCGTCAAGCCAAAATACCCAAATGTAGGACAATTAGACGAACGCTTTGGCACAGCAGAAAGCCAGATAGTTGAAATTGCTGCGTTATCTTCAGAACCCGGTTTCATGATATCAACCAGTTTTGATCCTGAGCAGGATGTCCTGATCGTAATTTCCAAAGCCCTTGCCGAAAATATTGATCCCGCCAGGGCGCTTGGCGTCGTCCTTGACGCCGATACGGACGCGGATTGAATGATGGCTCTTCAGATCGAGTGCGGCGAGGCCGGTTTCGGAAATCCTGAGGCCGTCGACATAGGTGCCGTCATTGGCAATTCGCCAGTTCTTCAGCTTACCGTATTGCGAGCCCTTGAGCTTCCACCAGGAGGGCGTGAAGACGCCGCGCTTGTCGCCGAAATCCCCCGGCGACGTCCAGGTGCCGACATCGACGCCATTGATCGTCAGCGTGATGTCCGAGGGCCAATCGGCGCTGGTGCCCGGCACTTCCGAAGACAGCTCTATCGCAACTTCGAGTCCGGTGATCTCGGCATTGGCGAGCTTGGCATTGTTGGGGAACTGGTATTCGACAAAACCGCGCGTGAACCATAGCAGACCGGCTTTCATGCGGTCCGGATCGAGGAAAGTGTTCGGCACATCGAGCAGACCGATGATGCCGTCCGGCGAACAAAGGCCGCAGGGCGCGGTAACCTCGAAGCCGGTATAAAGCCCGATCGGCATCGACACTTCGATCGCGTCGTTCTTGACCGCACGATATTCGCTCTTGAACACGACGAGCACTTCTTCGGCCGTCGGATAACAGATTTTCTGACTGCCTTTCTTCGCTTTCAGGTTCTCGGTGCGGATCAGCCCCGCATCCTCCAGCACCTGGATGTTGGTCGAGACGGTCGACTGCGGAAGCGACAGCACGGCGGCGATTTCGTTGACATTCATCGGCCCCTTCTCATGCAGCAGTTTCAGCATCGAGATCCGCGCCGAGGAGGCAAGCCCCTTGAGCACGGCAATGCCTTCCTCAGGTTCAATCACCAGAAAATTGCGACTCATGAAATTGCCCGGCCCATGTAAAATCTATATCCGAAATTACCCTGTATATCGGGATATCTGATTTAATCAATGTGCAGGCGGAACGCCGGGCAATTTGTTGAATCCGGCAGGGCGAGGGTCGCGCGGTGGCCCTGCACAGAATTTGTGCAGGAGCCATATGCAGAGTGGACACCTGAACGCCGATCGCCCAATCTAGTCCGGAGCCGAGCCCGGTGATGGCGGCTTGCACATAGAGTGGTTGGACGGGTCGTGACCAAAGGGTGGAAATTATACGATCAGCGACTGGCCTGGGTCCTCGTCGCGCCTGTGCTTTTACTGCTTACCCTGCTTCTGCTGCTGCCGATCGCGATGATGACGGTCTACACGTTTTTCACCTTCGTCACCGCGGGGGTGGAATCGGCGGTGCTGACCTTCGACAACTGGAAGGAATTCCTCACCGACAGCTACTATCACGGTTTTCTTTGGAAGACCGTTCGCGTCGGCGCCATCACCGCTGTGATCTGCGCGATCCTTGGCTATTTCCCCGCCTATTTCATCTGGGCCACGACCTTCAGGCACAAATGGCTGCTGTTGCTGCTGCTCATCGTGCCGTTCTGGATCAGCTTCACCATCCGGACATTCTCGTGGATCCATATTCTCGGCGAACAGGGGCTGATCAACGTCGTGCTCATCAGGCTGGGGGTTATCAACGAGCCGTTGCCGATGCTCTACACCGAGGGCGCCGTCATCATGGGGCTGCTGCATTTTCTGCTGCCCTATATGATCCTGAACGTCTATGTCAGCCTGGAAAGCATCGACCGCACGCTGATCGCCGCCGCCCGCTCGATGGGCTGTACCAGCGCGCAGGCGTTTCGCGAAGTGACCCTGCCGCTATCGATGCCGGGGCTGGGCGCCGGGCTGCTGCTCTGCTTCGTGCTGGCGGCCGGCTCCTATGTGACGCCGCAGCTGCTCGGCGGCAGCCGCGATGCGCTGTTCGGCAACTTGATCTACGACACCATCATGGGGCAGCTCAATTGGCCGATGGGCGCCACGCTTTCCATCGTCCTGTTCGTCCTGCTCGGCGCGGCCGCGGCCGCCTACAGCCGCTATATGGGCCTATCGCAGATCATGAAGGGCCTCAGTGCATGAGAGCGGATCATCCCAATCGCGAAGGCAGATGGGCGTGGCGGCTGACCGGCGCGATCACGGTGTGCGTCTACATCTTCATGTTTGCGCCGATCCTCGCCACGGTCGTGCTTTCCTTCAACGCCTCGATGTTCGGCGGCTTTCCCCTCACCGGCTTCAGCCTGCGATGGTACGAAAAGCTGCTCACCAACGAGCCGGTTCTCGACGCCTTCCGGACATCGATGTGGATTGCCCTGGTGACGGCAACGGTGACGACGCTGCTCGGCATCATGGCGGCATTGGCGCTGGTGCGCTTCGAGTTCCGTGGCAAGCAGGCGATCAACACGCTTGTCATTCTTCCCGCGCTGGTCCCCGAAACGATACTCGGCGTCGGCCTGCTGGTCATGATCAAAGCCGTCGACCAGCCGCGCAGCATGACGCTGCTGGTGCTCGGCCACATTCTGCTCACGCTCCCCTACGTGGTGCTGATCGTCCAGGCGCGCATGGTCGGCATAAAACGTTCCTATGAGGAGGCGGCGCTTTCGCTCGGGGCGCCGCGTGTGTCGACATTCCGCGAAATCACGCTGCCGCTGCTCATTCCCGCAGTGCTTGCCAGTGTTCTGCTCGCTTTCACCATTTCGTTCGACAACACCTCGGCCAGCCTGTTCTGGCGGCCGGCGGGCGTCGAGACCATGCCGACGCAAATCCTTTCGATGCTGAAGATCTCGATCAGCCCCGAGGTGAACGCGCTCGGAACCGTCATGATCCTTTTGACGGTCGGCATTCCCTTGGCTGGCGGGCTCGTCCTGCAAAGCCTCACCTGGTTCAAGGCAGGCAAGTGAAGATGAAAATGGGAGAATGGAAATGAAACTGACAACCACCAAACGACTGGAACGGCTCAACGAACGCTATGCCAATGGCGACATCAGCCGGCGATCGTTCCTGACGCTGACGGCCGCCGCTGCCGCCGCCACCGGGCTTTCCATGCCCTGGATGGGACGGGCGCTCGCCGCGGTTTCGGAAGTGCGCTTCGACGGATGGGGCGGCGTGGTGCAGGAGGCGATCGATAAGTACGCGTTCCAGCCTTACACCGCCAAGTCCAAGGTCAAGGTCGTCCAGGGCACCTTTGGCGACGAGAACGAGATCATCACCAAGATCAAGACGTCGAAACCAGGCGACTTCCAGATCGTCCATTCTTCCGGCGTCAACTACTATATCAAATACGTCAATGGCGGTTTCAATTCCGAGATCAACGAGGCGAACATTCCGAACATGGCGAATGTGCTGACCGCCATGATCGAGCCGTTCCGTAAGATCACGCCGAAGCTGTCGGCGGTGCCATATGATTACGGCACCACCGGCATCGCCTACAACAACAAGGTCATCTCGCCGGAAGAAGCCAAGGAAAAGGGCGCCAACCTGCTTACCGACACGAAATATGCCGGCAAGATCGGCGGCTACGCCGATATGACGACGCGCGTCTGGTATGCGGCACTGCAGACGAAACAGGACCCCAACAACATCCAGGACATGGATGCGGTCTGGGCCAAGGTTCGCGAGACCCGCGACCTGGCCAAGAAGTTCTGGAGTTCCGGCGCGGAACTCATGGACCTCCTGTCGCGAAACGAGATCGTCGTCACTGACGCCTGGTCAGGACGTGTCGCCGCCCTGCAGCAGCAGGGCCAGCCGATCGGCTATCTCGACCCTGCCGGCTCATACGCATGGATGGAGGACATGCTGGTGCTCAAGGGATCGCCGATGGCCGAATGCGAGGAGCTGATCAATTTCATGCTGGATCCGGCCACGTCGATCGCCGTCGCCGAGGGCCAGAACTATCCGCCATCGCTTGACCCGACCAAGGTGAAGCTGACCGACAAGATCGCGGCGCTTCCGGCCTTCGACCCGACTGGATCGATGAAATCGCTGACCTTCGCCGATCCGCTCTACTGGGCGAAGAACGAAGACGCCTGGACCAAGCAATGGGACAGGGTGTCGAAAGGTGCATGACGACAACAGCCACGACCAGCAGCCCCGGCCGGCTTCGGCCGGGGCTGATGGCGACCCGCTCGCCCAGAGCGAGCGGCAGCCGATAGGAAAGCCTGCGGTCGAGTTTCGCGACATCGATATTTTCTACGGCAAGTTCGCCGCTGTGCGCGATTTTTCACTGGCGATCCGCAAAGGTAGTTTCGTCACCTTGCTGGGGCCGTCCGGGTGCGGCAAGACGACGATCCTGCGCTCGATCGCGGGCCTGGTCGACATCTCCGGTGGCCAGATCTCGATCGGCGGAAAGCGGGTCGACGACATCCCGATCTACAAACGCAACATTGGTCTGGTGTTCCAGAACTACGCGCTCTTTCCGCACAAGAACGTCTTCGACAACGTCGCATTCGGCCTGAAATACCGAAACGTGCCTAAACCGGAAATCGTGCGCCGGGTCAAGAAGGCGCTGGATATGGTGCGGCTGCCCGGCAGTGAGACAAAGCTGCCGTCGCAGCTCTCGGGCGGCCAGCAGCAACGCATCGCACTGGCCCGCGCCATCGTCTTCGAGCCGGAAGTGCTGCTGCTGGACGAGCCCTTGTCGGCGCTCGACGCCAATATGCGCGAGGACATGCGCGTCGAGATCAAGAAAATCCAGAGGGAGACGGGCATCACCGCTATCTTCGTGACGCACGACCAGGAAGAAGCCTTGTCGATGTCCGACCATATCGTCGTGATGAACGCCGGCCTGATCGAGCAGATCGGCTCCCCCGCGCAGGTCTATGACCAGCCGGCCACCGCATTCGTCGCCAATTTCCTTGGCAAGGCCAACATGCTGCCCGGCAGCGTGACAGTGATGGACGGCAAGATGGCGACGATCGCGCTGGCCAGCGGCCATGTCGTAAAGGCGGCCGCGCCGAAGGCGCTCGCGACCGGCAGCGTGGTCACCGTCGTCGTTCGCCCGCAGAAGCTTACCGTCGGTACCGCCGGTGCTGCCAACAGGCTGGCGGGACGGATCGTCTCGACCTCCTATCTCGGCGGCAATGCGGTCTACGAGATCGACATCGGCGCCGGCACGCTGGTGCGCGCCAACACGGTGATCGACGGCCAGCCGCTGCGTGAAGGCGAAGCGGTCGATGTCTGCTTCGACCCGCTGGGCTGCGTGCTTCTCGACGCGCAAGGCTTACGCATCGCCTAGCGAGGCGGAACTGAGCCGTTCAGTCTTTCGCGTCACCCTTTAGCCCGAGAAACCGCGCATAGACCTCACCGACAATACCGCGCCGGAAAACCAGCACGCAGACCATGAAGGTCAGGCCGGTGGCGATGGTCACCGGAAAGTTCGAGGTGGCGAGCGTGTTTTCCAGGCCGACGACCAGTCTGGCGCCGATGATCGGCCCGGCCATGGTGCCGATGCCGCCGAGGAGCGTCATCAGGATCACCTCGCCCGACATCTGCCAGGTGACGTCGGTGACCGTGGCAAACTGAAAAACGATCGCCTTGAGCGCGCCGGCCAGCCCGGCCAATGTTGCCGACATGACGAAAGCCGCCAGCTTGTAGTTGGCGACGGAATAGCCCAGCGAAATGGCCCGGCTCTCGTTTTCCCGGATGGAACGCAGGATCATGCCGAAAGGCGAGTTGATGATGCGCCAGATGGCGAACACGCCGATCAGGAAGACTGCCAGTACGAAATAATAGATGTTGATCGAGACGTTCAGGTCGAGCATTCCAAGCAGCCTGCCGCGCGGCACGCCCTGGATGCCGTCCTCACCTCCGGTGAACGGCGCCTGCACGCAAAAGAAGAAGAATCTGCGACAGCGCCAGCGTGATCATGGCGAAATAGATGCCTTGCCGGCGGATGGCAAAGAAGCCCATCACAAGGCCGAGCAGCGCAGCTCCCAGGACACCGAGCAGGATGCCCGCTTCCGGCGGCCAGCCCCAGACCTTGACCGCGTATGCGGTGAAATAGGCCGCCCCGCCGAAGAATGTCGCATGGCCGAAGGACAACAGCCCGGTGTAGCCGAGCAGAAGGTTGAACGCGCAGGCAAACAGCGCAAAGCACAGCATCTTCATCAGGAAGATCGGATAGACGAAGAAAGGCGCCACCAGCAGCGCCAGGATGCCGAGCCCGACCAGCGCCCATTCAAGCCGTGCCGAATTCTTGGCACGCGTCTCGCGGAGTGTCAGTTCGGCCATCTCAGGCATCCCTTCCGAACAGGCCGGCTGGCCGGACCAGAAGCACGATTGCCATGATGACGAAGACCACCAGATTGGAGGCTTCGGGATAGAAGACCTTGGTCAGGCCTTCGGCGAGGCCAAGCATGTAACCGGTGACGATCGCCCCGAGGATCGATCCCATGCCGCCGACCACGACGACGGCGAAGACGACGATGATGGGGTCAGATCCCATCAGCGGGCTCACCTGATAGATCGGCGCGGCGAGAACCCCCGCAAGCCCGGCAAGAGCGGCGCCGAGGCCGTAGGTAAGGGTCAGCAGCAACGGCACGTTGACGCCGAAAGCCTGCACCAGGCCGGGGTTCTCCGTCGCCGCGCGCAGATAGGAGCCCAGCCTGGTCTTCTCGATCAGCGCCCAGGTGCCGAAACAGACGATCATCGAGGCGACCACCACCCAGCCGCGGTAATTAGGCAGGAACATGAAGCCGAGATTGGTTCCCCCGGAGAGCAGCGGCGGCACGGAATAAGGACTTCCCGATACGCCATAGTAGTAACGGAACACCCCTTCGAGCACGAGCGCGAGGCCAAAGGTGAAAAGCAGCCCGTAGAGCGGGTCGATGTCGTAAAGCCTCGACAGCGCCAGGCGCTCGACCACGACGCCGAAGCCGCCGACGATCAGCGGCGACAGGATCAGAGCCGGCCAGTAGCCGATGCCAAACCGGGTGAGAAGCAGGTACCCGACGAAGGCGCCGAGCATATAGAGCGCGCCGTGGGCAAAATTGATGACGCGCAACAGGCCGAATATGACAGCCAGGCCCAGGCTCAACATTGCGTAGAACGAGCCGTTGATGAGGCCGACCAGCAATTGGCCGAGGAATGCCTGAACGGGTATTCCGAAGATCATCGCAACATAGCGTCGGATCGTGCGGCGTCCAGATCGGCCTCTATCCTCGCCGAAAGGACGATTACGGCTGAACGGTCCTGATCCGATATCGCTGAACGAGAATTCCCGTCGTCAACCGCCGGCTGGATGATGGCAAGCAACCAGGCGGCCCTCGCCAATGCTTTGGAGAAGCGGACGCTCGCTGCGGCAGATCGGGGTGGCAGCTGGGCAACGGGTGTGGAACCGGCACCCTGAGGGTGGGCTCATCGGGCTGGGCAGGTCACCCTTGAGCACCAGCCGGCCGCGCCGCGCCCGGTCGATGCTGGGTATCGGCACGGCGGAACGCAGCGCCGCGGTGTAATGATGTCTGGGCGCCGCAAAGACCTCGTCGGTCGGCCCGCTCTCCACGATCGATCCCAGATACATCACCGCCACACGGCTCGAGATCTGACGCACCACGGAAAGGTCGTGAGCGATGAACACATAAGTCAGGTTGTACTCCTCGCGTAGGTCGGCGAGCAGATTGACGATCTGCGCCTGGATCGACACGTCGAGCGCCGAGACCGGCTCGTCGGCCACGATCAGCCGTGGCCGCAGCGCCAGCGCGCGGGCGATGCCGATACGCTGGCGCTGGCCGCCGGAGAATTCGTGCGGGTAGCGCGATGCGTGCTGGGGCGACAAGTCGACCCGGCGCAGGAGCTCGGCCACGCGGTCCGCCATTTCCGATGCCGAGAGGCGTTCATGGATGCGGAACGGATCGGCCAGCAGATCGCCGACCCGCCGGCGCGGATTGAGCGAAGCGCTGGGATCCTGAAAGACCATCTGCATCTGCCGCCGCAACGGACGAAGCTGGCGCTGGGAGACGTCGCTGATGTCGCGGCCCTCGAATTCCAGCGACCCCGAGCTGATTTCGGTCAGACGCACCAGACACCGGCCAAGCGTGGATTTGCCGCAACCGGACTCGCCGACGATGCCGAGGGTCTCCCCGGGCCAGATGTCGAGCGACACCGTATCAACCGCATGCACGGTCCGGCGCTGCGCCGGGAAGATCGAGCGGCCGACGCTATAGCGCTTCGACAGGTCGCCGGCACGAAGCAGCGGACGTTCGCGTGGCATGGCATTCATCGTTGCATCTCCACCACGCCGCCAGGCCTCTGGGCAGCGAATTGTGTGCGCGTAGGCTCCGGCAACAGGCACGCGGCGCGATGGCTCTCGCCTTGCATGATCGGCAGTTGAACCAGACAGGCGTCGTGGCGAAAAGCGCAGCGGGGGCTGAAGGCGCAGCCTTTCGGTAGGTTGGAGAGCGACGGCGGAATTCCCGGAATGGCAGCGAGCCGGGCTGGACGTGGTCCCTCTATCGGCGGGATCGAGCCGAACAAGCCCCATGTGTAGGGATGCAGCGGCGCCCGGAACACGCTGCTCTTGCCGCCCTCCTCGACAAAGCGTCCGCCATACATCACCAGTACCCGGTCCGCGACTTCGGCGACGACGCCAAGATCGTGCGTGACCAGGATCACAGCGGAACCGAACTGGTCGCGCAATCGTCCGATCAGTTCGAGGATCTGCGCCTGCACGGTAACATCGAGGGCTGTAGTCGGTTCATCCGCGACGAGCAGCGCCGGGTTGCACGAGAGCGCCATGGCAATCACCGCGCGCTGGCGCATACCGCCGGAAAGCTGGTGCGGGTAGCTGTCGATGACCCGATCCGGATTTGCGATGCCGACCGCATCCAGCAATTGCACGGCCCTCGCCCGTGCCGCTTTCGCCGACACTTTTTCATGCGCGCGGACCTGCTCGCCGATCTGGTTGCCGATCGTATGCACCGGGGTGAGCGCAGACATCGGATCCTGGAAGATCATCGCGATCTGGCGGCCGCGAATGGCATCGAGCGCACGCCGCTTGAGCCCGATCAGCTCCTGTCCCATGAAACGGATGGAACCGGAGACGATAGCGTTGGGGCTGTCGATCAACCCCATAATGGCGAGCAAGGTCTGGCTTTTGCCCGAACCGGATTCGCCGACCACACCGACGATCTCGCGCTGCTCGACGGAGAACGAAACACCTCCCACCGCGCGCACCAGGCCCTCGTCGCTGCGGAAGGAGACGGTGAGGTCCTTGACCACCAGAAGAGGAGCATCAGCCGACATCGCGAGCCCTCGGGTCGATGAAGACGAAGATCACGTCGACGACGAAGTTTGCCATCACCACGAAGAAGGCGGCGTAGATCACCGTGGCAAGGATCATCGGCAGATCGAGCGTCTGCAGCGCCTCGTAGGTCAGTTTTCCGACGCCCTGCAGTCCGAAGACCACTTCGGTCAGCAGCGCGCCGCCACCGACCAGGGCACCGAAGTCGAGGCCGAACATGGTAACAAATGCGACCAGCGAGGTCCTGAGGCCATGATGCAGCACCACCCGCCGCTCGCCGATCCCCTTGGCTCGGGCGGTGCGGATGAAATCCTCCTGCATCATCTCGATCAGGCTGGCCCGCAGCACCCGGCCGTAGAGGCCGACATAAAGGGTTGCCAGCGTGAACCACGGAATGACGAGCGCCTTGAACCAGCCCCAGGGATTCTCGGTCAGGGGGATGTAGCCGAGCGGAGGAACCCAGGAAAACAGCCAGCTGTCGTGCCAGCGGCTTTGCGTCAGCAGGTTGGCGACCTCGCCCAGCCAGAAGACCGGGATCGACACGCCTACCAGGCTCAGGATCATCAGCGCGCGATCAATGAATGTACCGCGCGTTGCGCCTGCGATCACACCGACGATCAATCCGCCGAGCACCCACAGCACTGCCGCGCCGCCGACCAGCGACAGCGTCACGGGAATGGCGCTTATCACGGTCGGAATGACGCGCTGCCCGCGATTGACGAAGGAGGTGAGATCGCGGCTGACGAAAAGCCGGTTCATCATCAGCCCATATTGCACCGGCAATGGCCGGTCGAGACCGAAATCGTGGCGCACCTGGATCAGCGTCTCTTGCGAAGCATTGCGGCCAGCAATGCGCGCCGATGGATCAGCGCCAGGCGTCGCAAAGAAGATCAGGAAAGCGACGACGCTGATACCGAACATAACCAGCACCATCTGGCCAAGCCGGAAGCCGAGCGCGGCAACCACTAGACGCCCCTCGGCGAGGATTTCGGATCGAGCGCGTCGCGCACGCCGTCGCCCAGAATGTTTAGGGCCAGCACCGTGATCACAATGGCTAGCCCCGGCGCCAGTGCCACGACCGGCCGCGAATAGAGCAGGCCCTGGCCGTCCTGGACGATCGTGCCCCAGCTGGCATCCGGCGGCTGCACGCCGATCGACAGGAACGACAGCGAGGATTCCGTCATCATGTTGAGCGCCAGGATCAACGGCACGAAAACGATGATGCGGGTCACCACATTGGGCATGACGTCGCGCAAAAGGATGCGCCAGGGCGATGCGCCAAGGCCGATCGCAGCGGTGACGAATTCGGCATGCATTAAGGTCAGGACATGGCCGCGGATCGGCCGCGCCACATAGGGCACATAGACGATGCCGATGATGAAGACCGGTAGCCACAGGCTGCCGGAGCGGATTTCGAACGGACCGATCTGGATACTCTGCGCAATCAGCACGATCGACAACGAAATCGCCAACAGGAAAATCGGAAAAGCCCAGAGCACGTCGAGAATGCGCGACAGGCCGATGTCGACGATGCCGCCGAAGAAGCCGGAAACGACCCCCAGGAATGTCGCGAGGACAAGGCACAGCACGGCTGCAGCACCCGAGATCAACAGCGAATCCCGTCCGCCGTAAAGCAGCCGCGCCGCGACGTCACGGCCCTGGTTGTCGGCACCGAGCATATAGGGGCCGATGCGCCAGGTCGGCCCGACCGGCGTCATGCCGAGGCCAAGGCCTTCGGTGGAGGGCTGCAGCACCGGCTGGGTCACCCCATCGACGACGATCTCGCCATTGAGATTGGTCACAAATGGATCGGTGCCGGAGACGTATCGCGCATAAAGCGGCGCCGCGAGCGAGGCGATCACGATGACGACGAGCACGGCGAAGGCTGATATTGCCGAACGATCGCCTTTCAGCTTGCGCCAAGCGGTGCGCCACGGGCCATCGGTGGCCCGGCGAACCGGGATGGCAGGCTGGTCCGCAATGACATTGACCATGAACAGGATTGCCTGGGAAAAATCGCGGCCTGGAAGATGCGCTGATCCGCCGGAAAAGGAAATGCGACGGAGAGCCAGCGGCACTCCGTCGCATTGGCTCCGGTCGGCTAATCCACCCAGGACTGGCTGACAATCCAGTAGAATTGCGGGCTGAAGGTGAAGTTCTTCAGCCTAGAAGAGATCACATCGACGCGCTTTGGCGTGAACAGGACAGCGACCGGAGCCTTGTCCGTCACAGCCTTGTCGATGGCGGTCCAGAGTGTCGCGCCCTTGGCCGGATCGGCGATGGTGGCTGCCTCTGCCTCGTCCATCGATGCGTCGATCGACTTGTCGCAGAGCCCCGAAATATTGACCGAGGCGTCGGAGCCCGGCGTAAACGAGGCACAGCTGAACAAGACCTGCAGGAAATTCGATGGCGCCGGGTAATCCTGGAACCATTGCGAGATCGAAATCTGCACCTTGTTATTGGTGTTCTGGATGTAGGTGAACTGTATGTTCTGCGAGATCGGCTTGACCGACGTCTTGTAGCCAAGCTGGTTGAGCACATCCTGCAGGTAGACGCCGATCGCCTTGGAGACCGTGGTGTCCTCGGTGATGATCGTCACCTCCTGACCTGCGGTTCCCGATTCAGCGACCAATTGCTTGGCCTTGTCCATATCCGGTGCTGACCACTTCTCGCCCGGATTGGCGGTGAACGGGCAATAGGCCGCAAATGACGGGAAGCCCGGCGGCAGGATCTGGCAGGCCGGCTGCGCCAGATTGCTGCCGCCGAACAGCTTGACGATCGCGGCGCGGTCGATCGCGAAGTTCACTGCCTGGCGAACGCGGAAGTCGTTGAACGGCGCCAGATTGGTGTTCATCGGCGCATACCACATTGCCGTCAGCGGGTGAACCGTGACCTGCGCGGCATATTTGGTGCCGAGTTCGGCGAGACGGTCGGACGGCGGTGGGTCGAACATCCAGTCCGCCTGGCCATTCTCGACCGCCGTCACCGCCGCCTCGTCGGTAAGGCCGAATTCGTAGTCGATCTCGTCCGGATATCCGGCCGGCTGCGCTTCCTTGCTCCATTCCTTGAAATGAGGGTTGCGCACAATCTTCATCAGCTTGTTGGGGTCGTAGCTGGCGATCATGTACGGTCCGGTACCCGGGATCGGATCGGTGCCGGCGTCCTTCAGCGGCGCGCTCGCCGGCAGGATCGACGCGTGTGGAACGGCCAGCTTCTGCAGGAACTCGGCATCCGGCTGGACCAGGTTGAAGGTAATGCTTCCGGCCGCATCGTCGACCGACAGGCCACCTTCGAGGGTGCATGCAGCGGGGGCCTTCAAGCACGCATCCGGCGCCGACGATGCCTTTGTAGAAGGTCCCGGCCGTCGGCCCGCTGATCTTGAAGATGCGTTGGAACGAAGCCACCACGTCCTTCGTGGTGACATCCGAGCCATCCGCGAATTTGATGCCCTTGCGCAGCTTGAAGACGTAGGTCTTGCCGCCGTTCTCGACCTGCGGGAGGCTTTCCGCCAGGTCCGCGACGACTTCGAAGCCGGTCTTGTCCCCGGCCTTCTTGTAGGTCACCAGGCCATCGTAGAGGACATAATTGATCTGAAAATACTGCAGCGTGTAGTTGATGTGCGGATCGGCGGTGCCTGCCGCGGCATTGGCCAGCAGTCGGAGTGTGCCGCCTGGCTTGCCCTCGGTGGCCAAGGCACTGCTTGCCGGCGACATCATGGTCACGCCGAGCAGAGCCAGGCAGGGTATCAACGCTGCAAATGCTTTTTGGGGTCGCATATTTGTTCCCTCATGGAGGCGTGTCGGCTTTTGCCGCGCTGAACCCGGTCGATTGACCATTGCGCGGCTGAAACAGTCTGGGTTTGCGAACGGTGTCCGCTACTTGGCCCAATCGCAAAAGACTACGGCGAGCGAAGCCGGACGGGATAGCTATTAAGATAGATAGGTCGGACAGGCTTATCCGCGCCTATTTGTTGAGCAGCCGGCCGACATGGCTATTTGACAAGCAATCATCAGCGGGTAAGCTTGCCCGATGCAAAGCCTTCCAGGCGATCTAGAGAGCCGGTTCCAAACCGGAATGAGCATCGACGCTGCCATGGCGGTGGCAACGGAGGTGCTGGAGCCCATCGGTTTCACCGCATTCATCTACGACTATACGCCCGTGGCGGTCAGTCACAAGGGCGAGCTTATCACGCCCTCGTTGATGGCTCTGCGCAACGTGCCGCGCGACATGCAGGATCTCTGGTGCAAGGGCGGATATTATCAGCTTGACCCGGTGCAGGAGGCCGCGCTCACCGTATCGAGACCGTTTCTCTGGTCGCACAGCGGCGTTCAGAGCACCGTCATGCAGCGCGTGCTCCAGTCCAAGCACGATCCTGTGGTCAGCTATTTGCTTGACACCAGGATGACCTGCGGCGTCACCGTACCCATTCGCCTTGCCGGCGGCGATCTCGCCACCTTCACCGCGATCCGTGCCGATCCGGAGGCCGGGTTCGAGCTCGAAGCCAGACCCTTGATCGCCGAGATCGGAGATCTGGGTCATCTGCTGCATGACTCCGCCTACGCCGGTTTCGACGCCGGAATCCGCACCTGCCAACATGTCCATCTGACGTCGCGCGAACGTCAGTGCCTGCGCCTGGCCGCTGCCGGACTGACGGCCAAGCAGGTCGCGCGTGAGATTGGCCGCGCGGGCCCTACCGCAACGCTGCACCTCAACGCGGCGACGCGAAAGCTTGGCGCGCGCAACCGCTTCCATGCCATCGCGCTCGCCGCCCATTACCGGCTGCTCGAACCGGAGCATTGAGGCTCGCGACCTGCGGGCGATCGGCCTTGCCTCGGGCCAACCCATAACCGGCGAACCTATAAATAGTGCTAGCTGTAAATGCGCTGGGCCGCTTAGTACCGTCGGCCGCAAACAAGGCTTGGGAGGGGTGCACCAAAGTGGCTCCTGCCGCGCCATGATGCGGAGCTTGGACTGTGACGGCACATGCGATCACCGAAGGATTTAGCGACTACAAGGGCTATCGCACCTGGTACCGTGTGACCGGGGACATCGGGTCGGGCAAGGTGCCCCTGGTCGTCGCTCATGGTGGACCGGGCTGCACCCACGACTATGTGGACTCATTCAAGGAGCTTGCCGGAACCGGGCGAGCCGTCATCCACTACGATCAGATCGGCAACGGCAAATCGACCCATCTGCCGGACAAGGGCGGCGACTTCTGGACCGTCGATTTCTTCCTGGGCGAACTCGATGCGTTGCTCGCCCATCTCAGCATTGCCGGCCATTATGCCCTGCTCGGCCAGTCCTGGGGCGGCATACTCTCGGCCGAGCACGCCGTGCGCCGCCCTGAGGGGCTCAAGGCATTGATCCTGGCCAATTCGCTGGCCTCGATGGCGCTGTGGGTGGAAGGAGCCCGGCAATTGCGCGCCGAGTTGCCAGCCGATGTGCAAAGTGCGCTCGACCGGCACGAAGCGGCGGGAACCACCGATCACCCCGAATATGTTGCGGCGACGAAGGCTTTCTACGACCGTCATGTCTGTCGCGTCGTTCCGATGCCGCCAGAGGTCGCCCGGACACTTGCGGCAATCGAGGAAGATCCGACCGTCTATCACACCATGAACGGTCCCAATGAGTTCCACGTCATCGGCACGATGCGGAACTGGACCATCGTCGACCGCCTGCATCGGATCGAGGCGCCGACCCTGGTTTTCCGCGGCTTCTACGACGAAGCGACCGAGGCCTGCGTCCAGCCCTTTCTGGATCTTATTCCGTACGTTGAAGGCCTGGTCTTCCCAAATTCCAGCCACATGCCGCATGTGGAGGAAAAGCACGACTGCCTCAGCGCCGTCGGGCGCTTCCTGGCCAAATACGATTGACGTTCCAGCACCAGGCCTTCTGTTCCAACGGATCGTCGACACGACGCAGTCGTCGTGAGGCAGGTTCAGAAAACCTCGAACCGTCCCATTTCTCCGCCGACGCATATTGTTATGCCTCGGTGATGGCGACGCCACGCTATGTGGATGTCCCGCAAAGGCCTGCAGGGTCGTCCGATGAGGCCAAATCACTGGCAGAATGCCAGATCACGGACAGCATACACGGACAGCATAAAGGAGCCCATTCGAGCGCCTTTTCCATTGCCCGCGGAGGCGGAGGCCTAAACGTTACGGCGCAGATTGGCATGTCGCCGGCATGGCCGCAATCAGCCTGCCTTCCCCTGAACTGGCATCCCGTCGCTGAAAAACCTGACGGATACGGAGGACCAAGTTGCCGGTGGGTACGGAAAGTATCGGACCCAAGTTTCGCCAAGCAGTTGCAACCGAATTCATTAGCCGGCGTTAAAGTGCGGGTGATCTAGCGGGGCATGGGGAGGCTTTCATGCAGACGTATCTCGTCGAGCGTATGGACGGCGACGATGTTATCTCGGTGCGCGTTGTCAACGCGCCGAGTCCGTTCAGAGCCGCAGCTATGATGACGGGCGGGCGTATTACCTTCCGAACGTGGGAAAAGGATTGGATCCGCGTGACCGACGAAAATCGGGGACAGATCTATGCCTATTGTTTCGTCCCCGGCAGCTATTCCGACACCGAAGCATCGCCGGTATCGTCCGGAAGAACCACCGAATAGGCAATATGCCTGAATAGCGGCAATTCCATCTTCGACCCCACCTTGGTCTTCGAGCCCGCCTTGGCATGTGTCCGTGTCATGCGCACCACAACAGCCAGCGAGCCCGGCATGATTGGCTCGGCCGGCGGCTTGCGAAACAGGCGAAGCGACTAACCATGCGTCCTTGAGGGAAGATCAGGGCATCATCAGAATGATCGATGAAAAGATTGGGGCGGGGGGCGATAAGTGACCCTAATCTTAGCGTAGGCAACTCATGTCTTCGGCATATTTGGGATCAGAAGTCGCGGATCAGGATCTAGCGGTGGATTGTCAGACAACGACCTCCGATAATTGGTCAAGTGTCCCACAATACGCACTGGATCAGGGTGGTCCCGTACTGCGCCCATTTCAAAGATTGGGCGTCGATTTTACCAACATTGCGGCCTTCGATCACCTGAGAAATATCGTCCGCCAGTACCCCGACAAGCTTGCAATCAGCGACGGCGCCAATCGTCTAACCTATTCCCAGCTCCTCCGGTCAGTCGAGACGCTGTCCCACCAGATCGCGGCGGCCGTCCCAGACGGACAGGCGATAGGGATTCTTCAGGCCAACTCGGCCTGGTATCCCATTGCCATGCTGGCAAGCATGACGGCTGGGCGGCCTTCGGTGCCACTCAACGCGCGAGATCCTAGCTCGCGTATCCTTGAAATCGTGGCCGGGGCGCGGCTCTCAGCTGTCCTGGGCGAGGGCAATGTCCGACCCGATGGTTTGCCTCACCTGGTCAGTTGGATCGATGTGTCGACCAGTGCGGCCTCGCAGGCTGGGCAAGTGCCTCGTTCTTATTCCGTCTCGGTCGATGCGCCCGCCATCGTGCTTTATACGTCAGGGAGTACGGGCCGGCCCAAAGGCATCGTTAACAGCCAGCGCAGCTTGCTGTGCCGGGTCCAGCAATATGTCGATGCGTGCCACATCAACTCGGATGATGTTTTCCTGCCATTGACCGGACCCGCCACAATCGCCGGGTGCCGGGAGATTCTTGCTGCTCTTCTCACCGGCGCCACCTTGCATCTGGTCGAAGTCGAAGCGGTCGGCCTGCGCGCCGTTCAACGCCTGGTGCGATCCGAAGACGTGACAATCACCTATCTGGTGCCGGCACTGCTTCGCGCGCTTATGGCAGACGGACCTGCAGAAGCGTTCCATTCACTCAGAGTCGCCCGGATCGGTGGCGAGAAGGTGCCCTGGACCGACATCGCCCTGCTGCGCAAGGCCGTCTCCGATACGTGCCTTATCCAGATCGGTTACTCGTCAACCGAGACCACCGGCTCGCAATGGTTCCTGCCGCGAGACTGGCCAGAGCATGGAGATTCGGTTCCAGTTGGCTGGCTGCTGCCTGGAATCACCTTCGCAATTGTCGACGAAGCGGGCCGCCGCGTTCAACCGGGCCGCAGCGGAGAGCTTCTGATCAGGAGCCCGTATGTCTTGCTTGGCCATTGGGAGGACGGGGCGGTTGTGCCGGCAACATCAGACCCGCACGATCCAGGCCTTCGGATTTTCGCGACAGGTGACCTCGTTCGACTTGATGATCAAGGCCTACTGCACATCGTCGGTCGCAAGGGGCGCCAGGTAAAAATCAACGGTCGACGCGTCGAGCCAGCCGAACTCGAACGGGTGCTGCGTTGTGCACCCTCTGTCGCGGATGCCGTGGCAATCGTGACGGCCGCGAATGAGCTTGTCGCCTTTGCTGTTCCTCGGCGCTCGGCCGAAGCGACCTTTTCGGACGAGCTTCGCCAGCTTGTCAGGACCAATCTGCCGCCGCCGCTGCGTCCCTTGCGGTTGCACACGATCGCCGAGATTCCGCGTCTGCCGAGCGGCAAAGTCGACATCACGACACTTGCAGAGATGGATCTTTCAGCCAGAGAGACAGCGGCGACCGCGCGTCCGCTCGAGCCGCGAGGCAAGCTGACCGCGCAGCAGGTTGTCCAGCGGGCATGGACCAGCATTCTCAATACGCGCGTGGCGGCAGGACGCTGGGATGACGCCGGAGGAGATTCGCTGAAGCTGCTGCACTGCGTCATGGAAATCGAAAGCGCCATCGGGCAGGAACTCGGCCTTGAGGCCTTCACCGTCGGGATGAGCCTGGAGCAAATGGTCAAGGCGGTCGTGTCCGCCCAGGCAGGCGATCAAAGCGCGCGCGCCCAGAAGCACGACCCTCCCATTCTTTTTCTGTTCCCGGGGTCCGTCGGCTATGGCCCGAGCCTTGCAGCCTTTGCAGCAGCGATGGGCAAGGTGACCCGCGTTGCCCCGATCAGGTATCCGGCCCTGGCTATGATACTGCGCGGACAAGACAGCCTCGCCGATATGGCCGACGCCGCCGTCGACCAGATCCGCCGCGCCCAACCCTCGGGCCATGTACGACTTCTCGGCCATTCGCTCGGCGGCGCTGTTGCCTTCGAAGTTGCGGCGCGGCTGCTGGCAGCGGGGCGAACCGTAAAGTTCCTCGGCATCCTCGACACCAGCCTCGTCGGGGAGCGAAGCGCCCGCTGGGAGACGTTTACGCGCACATTCAATCGAATCCGAACCAACCGCGTGTCCGCTTACCGGATGGCATGCCGCGCCCTCGCGAAAGTCGCCGTGGCAATGAAGCGCGAGGCACAACTGGTCCAGTTTCTCGACCGCTTCGCTCAAGGACAGTTCAACGCGACGAGCTTTAGAACCAAACTGGAACTGCAAGAGGTTTTGCGCGCGCAAGCCTTCTTCCAGTGGGTGGCCGAGCCAAAGCCGGCTCTGCCGATCACAGGCACCCTGTTCCGCTGTGCTCGACCCGGAATGCCTCTGGCAATCGGCTGGGATAGCGTCTTCGCCCATCTGGACGTGATTCCGATCGTCGGCAGCCACATCGATCTGGTTGTAGAGCCTCACCTTACCACCAATCGTCCCCTTATCGAGAAAGCGGTGGCGAAAACCTATTCGCCAATCGAGTCTCGCAAACTGGAGTACAAGCCATCGACCTGATCTCAACATTCGGCAAAGACGCCCTGGTGCTCGACGCTGGCGCGGAAGTCGATCGCATCGTCCAGATCTTGCGCCAGCAGGTCTTCGGCACGCTGCGACGTCGAGGGGTGGTTGTCGGCCTCTCAGGCGGCATCGACAGCTCCGTCGTTGCGGCGTTGTGTGTTCGCGCCTTTGGGAAAGGCAAGGTCCTCGGGATATTCATGCCGGAGCGCCATTCCTCCGGCGACTCACTGAGGCTCGGCCGCATTGTCGCCGCACACCTTGGTATCGAAACGATCCTGGAGGATATAACGCCGGCCCTGGAAGCGGTCGGCGCCTATAGACGGCAGACCGAAGCAATCCAGACCGTCGTTCCCGAATATGGGGACAGCTGGAAATGCAAGCTGGTGCTCGCCTCGGTTCTCGAGAGCAACGGTCTCAACATCACGCGCCTCACGGTTCAGGACCCCGAGGGCAGGACCGACACGGTGCGCCTGCCGTCGGCAGCCTATCTGCAGATCGTCGCTGCAACCAACTACAAGCAGCGCCTGCGCAAGATGACCGAATACTACCATGCCGACCGCCTCAACTACGCGGTAGCGGGCACGCCGAACCGCCTGGAGTACGACCAGGGCTTCTTCGTCAAGCAGGGCGACGGAATTGCCGACCTGATGCCAATCGTCCACCTCTACAAGACCCAGGTCTACCAGTTGGCCGAATATCTTGGGGTGGAGGAAGAGGTCCGGCGCAGACCGCCCACCACAGACACCTTCTCGATGGCGCAGAGTCAGGAGGAGTTCTACTTCGCGCTTCCTTATTATCTGATGGATCTGTGCCTCTACGGCTTGAACCATGGGATCGCCGACGAAGACGTCGCCGAGGCAACCGGCCTCACCGTGATGCAGGTCCAGAAGGTTTTCAAGGATATCGACAGCAAGCGGCGCGCCGCACGTTATCTTCACGCGCGGCCGTTGGTATCCTCTTCAATGGGCGAGGGCTAGGCGATGTGCGGCATCGCCGGAATTGTGTCGCTGAGCGCCGCAGCGGCGTCCCCTTCCCGGGATGCGCTGATACGCATGGCGGGCGCGCTGGCGCATCGCGGCCCGGACGAGCGCGGCCTTTACCGGGACAGACGTGCAGGATTGGCGCATGCCCGCCTGTCCGTCATCGATCTCGCAAGCGGCCAGCAGCCACTCGCCGGCGCGGGCGACACAATGTGGATCGTCTTCAACGGCGAAATCTTCAATTACGTCGAGCTGCGACAAGATCTGGTCGCGCTCGGTTATCGCTTTCGCACACGCAGCGACACCGAGGTCATCGTCCATGCCTATCATGCCTGGGGCGAGGCCGCCTTCGAGCGAATGAATGGGCAGTGGGCAGTCGCCATCTGGGACTCCGTGGCAGGTCGTCTCGTCTTGTCGCGGGATCGGTTCGGCATCTGCCCGCTGCACTTTTGCGAGCATGGCGGACGGCTTTACTTCGCCAGCGAGGTGAAGGCCATTTTCGCGGCCGATGCGGATATACCCCGCGCCTTCGATCCAGCCGGCATCGATCAGACTTTCACACTCTGGACTGTCGCGCCGCCACAAGGCGTGTTTGGAGGAGTAAGCGAACTCACGCCGGGGCATGTCCGCATTTATGACAGCGGCGTCGTCCGGGAGCGGGCTTTTTGGAAGCCTGACTATCCAGAGGTTGACGGACCCGGCGATGATGAATTCACCGGCTCGCTTGATGACGCGACGGAGGAAGTGCGCAGCGCCCTGGAAGCCGCGACGGCGCTCAGGATAGTACGCGCCGACGTGCCGGTCGGCTGCTATTTGTCCGGCGGGCTCGACAGCTCGCTGGTCGCCACGCTGGGGAGACGCTTCGCGGGCGAGCGCTTCCAGACTTTCTCGCTGCGTTTTGCCGACGCCGAGTATGATGAGACGCATTTCCAGCGCCTGGTTGCCGGCGTGGCCGGCAGTGACCATCATGAGGTGGTTGTTTCGCGCAGCGATATCGCTGGCATCTTCCCTGAGGTGATCTACCACACCGAGCGGCCAATCCTCAGGACCGCGCCGGCGCCGCTGTTCCTGCTCTCGAGACTGGTGCGCCAGCACGGCATCAAGGTCGTGTTGACCGGCGAAGGGGCCGACGAAATGTTCGCCGGCTACGATTTGTTCCGCGAGGGCAAGGTCCGCCGCTTCTGGGGACGCCAGCCCGCCTCGACGCGACGCTCGCGGCTGCTGGAGCGCCTCTATCCCTATCTCAGCCGCTCGCCGGTGCAGCAGCAGGCGATGGCACGCCAGTTCTTCGGTCGCGACATCCACGCCTGTGACGCGCCTGGTTTTGCGCATGGCACGCGCTGGCGTACCACAAGCGCCATCAAGCGGCTGTTTTCGGCAGACATGCGCGCTCAAACGGAGCGCCGCAACGCCGTATCCGAGCTGCTTGCCCGCCTGCCGGCGGAGTTTTCGCGATGGGGCTCTCTTGCGCAGGACCAGTACATAGAGATTCAGACGCTGATGTCGGGATACCTGCTTTCCTCACAAGGGGACAGGATGCTGATGGCTCATTCCGTCGAGGGGCGCTTCCCGTTCCTCGATCATGAACTCGTGAGACTCGCGAATTCGCTTCCGGCCGCCTACAAGCTGCGCGTGCTCGATGAAAAGCATGTGCTGAAGCGCGTGGCGCAGCCGATCGTGCCGTCGGAAATCGTCACCCGCAAGAAGCAGCCTTACCGGGCTCCCAACGCGCTTTGCTTTGTCGCAGATGGCGCTCCGGCCTACATTCGCGAAGCACTTTCGGAGGCGGCGCTGCGCGAAGCGAACGTCTTCGATCCCAAGTCGGTTACCCGGCTCCTGAACAAGTGCCAGGCCAGCGCCGGCGACGGCGACCTGTCCAACTCCGACAATATGGCGCTGGTCGGGGTGCTGTCGACGCAGCTTCTTCATCGGCAATTTATCGCGAGCCGTCCAAGTGGGGCTCGCACGCTCAGGCTCAGCATCGATATCGACCGCGAACACCGCGAAGAGGTGCTCGCATGATGCATGGCGCCGTACCGCTCCTGCACGACTATCTCACCCACTCTGCCAGCCGGCTCGGCGAGAAGGTGGCCCTGGTGTGCGGCAATCAACGTGTCACTTATGGCGATCTCGATATGCGTTCGAACGCCATAGCGCACCATTTGACCGATGCCGGAATTGCGCGTGGCGATCGCGTGGTGGTCTTCGCCGACAACACTGTCGAGGCCGTCATTGCGTTCTGGGCGGTGCTCAAGGCCAACGCCGTGGTGTGCATCGTCAATCCGCTCACCAAAAGCGACAAGCTTGATTATCTGCTCAACGATTGCCGCCCGACGGCACTGATCACCGACAAACACCTGCACTCGATTTTCAGGGAGCCGGCGCGGAATTGCCCATCGTTGCGCCGCATGATCGTCTCCGGGCCGATCGAACACAGCGACCTGCAAGAATTGCCGCATGCTGTGCGCTGGGACGCCGCGGTCGCGGCAGCCCGCAGCACGCCGCCCTCGCGCCGCTGCATCGACATCGATCTCGCTGCGATCATTTATACGTCCGGCTCGACGGGCGAGCCCAAGGGCGTGATGCTGACGCATCGAAACATGATCGCCGCGTGCGCCTCGATTTCCTCATACCTGGCGCTTGCCGAAGACGAGGTGATCCTCAATGTCCTGCCGCTCGCCTTCGACTACGGTCTTTACCAGATGATCATGGCATTCGGCGCGGGCGCCCGGCTGGTGCTTGAGCGCTCGTTCGCCTTCCCGGCGCAGATCCTTGGGCTGATCAAGCAAGAAAGGGTGACGGGTTTTCCCGGCGTACCGACCATCTTCGCCGCACTCGGGGAGCTCAGGTCTCTCAGGGATCAGGATTTTTCGAGTATTCGCTACGTCACGAACACTGCGGCCGCCCTGCCGCTCAAGCACATTCTCCTACTGCAGGAGCTGTTTTCTGGCGCCCGCATCTATTCGATGTACGGCCTTACCGAATGCAAGCGCTGCACCTACCTGCCGCCGGAGGATCTGGAGCGAAAGCCGTCGAGCGTCGGGATCGCCATCCCCAATACGGAAATGTGGATTGTCGACGAGCATGACAGGCGGGTCGGCCCCGGCATCGTTGGTCAGCTCGTCATCCGCGGAGCGACGGTGATGAAGGGCTATTGGGGCAAGCCGGAGGCGACAGCCAGGAAGCTCAAGCCCGGCCCGCTGCCGGGTGAGCAGGTCCTATACACCGGCGACTACTGCCGGATGGACGCCGAGGGCTACCTCTACTTCGTCGGTCGCGGCGACGAGATCATAAAATCGCGCGGAGAGAAGATAGCGCCGAAGGAGGTGGAAAACGTGTTGATGAACATTGCGGGCGTACGGGAAGCCGCGGTCATCGGCGTTCCGGACGAGCTGCTCGGGCAAGCAGTGAAGGCATTTGTCGTGATGGAGCAGGGAAGCATGATCGGTGAAAAGCAGTTGCAGAAAGAATGCCAGAGACGGCTGGAAAACTTCATGGTTCCGAAGTCCATCGTCATCGTACCCAGTCTGCCGATGACCGACACGGGTAAGCTCAAAAAAACGGCCCTGTCATGAATCGGTACCAGGGCGAAGTTGATCAGCATTCATCTTTTGTACCGGAGGCGAAATCAATGTTATCTACCAAGGATAGAACCGATACCTGCAGCGAACAAATTCGCGCTTTCCTGGCTTCGAATTTCTATATAGCCGATCCCGAGAGCCTGGAGAGCGACACCTCGCTACTCGACCAGGGCATCGTGGACTCGACGGGTGTGCTCGAGGTTATCGGCTTCATCGAGGAGACCTTCGGCATCACGGTCGAAGACAGCGAGCTGCTGCCGGAGAATCTCGATTCCATCGAGGGAATTGCGCAATACGTCATGCGCAAGAGAAACTGACGCAAGAGAAACTGATCGCCGAAATCTCGCGCAACTCTGTTTCAACTTCCCGGCCGTTTCTAGCCGCGACAGCGCGTCTACCCGCCGCGACAGCGCGTCTACCCGCCGCGGCTGCGATGCTTACGCCTGCGCCCTCGTATGTCCCACTACCACCCTGCCCTCACCGGCCTGGTTGGTGACTGCCCGGATACTCTCATAGGCCTTGGAACGCTCGAGCAAACTCATGACCTGCCGGTCCTGGCCAAGCCCCACCTCGAAAAGCAGGATGCCTCCGCGCCGCAAATAGCGCGGCGCCTCCTTGAGCACCCGCATGTGGATGCTCAGGCCGTAGGGGCCGGCTGCGAATGCTTCACGCGGCTCGAGCTCGACCAGATGCGAACGGTCGCCCTCGAGCCGTTTTTCCGAAATGTAGGGCGGGTTGCAAACGATCACATCGATCGTGCCATCGAGCTCCAAGCCTGAGAAGGCGCTGAACAAGTCGCCCTGAAGCACCGTTACCCGGTCCTCGATTTCAAGATGGGTGACGTTGCGGCGCGCGACCTCCACGCATCCGTCGGTAAGATCGCTTGCCCACACGCGCGCGGTGGGAGCGTGGTGCGCGATGGCGCACGCCAGATTGCCCGCCCCACAGCACATGTCGACAACGCGAGGCACCGGCAGGTTCAGTTGGCTCAGGACATCGAGAGCGGCCTTGCCGAGCAGTTCCGTTTCCGGCCGAGGAACAAGCGCACCGGGCGAGACCAGCAACTGCAATCCCATGAAGGTGCTGCGCCCCCTGCCGTAGGCATCGGCAACATTGATCTCTTCGCTCACGACACTCGCCTCCCCGATTTAGCCGGCGTTGGTGACCGACAATTGCGTACCGATGAAGTGTATCTCAAAACCGTTTAACTCTCGATCGACAAAATCAAAACCGATCCCTCCCCAGACGCTTTGAAGCCTTGATGCTACAAAGATGACCATAAGCTTCTGCGCCGTGTCATGATTAGGAATATCTCCTTACTCGACCCGGTTATCCCCAGCCTGGCGAGCCAGTTGCCGAATTCTCAGCCTGGCGTCACGATTTTGCTACATTTTAATCAAAGAAGGCACGTATGTAAGCAATTCGTAATGTTCAGCAGCGGGGCGGGGCTGCTGCTTCCCGGAAGGTTAAAGTTTGTCCCTCATCGAAAGAATCGACGAGATTGCGCGGCAATTTCGCGTCAACGAGCGCACATCATGAAGTCGACCAAAGGGCGCTCGCTCGATCTCCGCTCCGCAATGTTCGGCTGTGTGCACGGCCTCGTCGGCGTAGGCATTTTCTCGGCATTGATAAATATCCTCGCCTTGACCGGCTCCGTCTACATGCTCCAGGTCTATGACCGCGTGCTGCCTTCGCAGAGCGTGCCGACTCTTGTCGGATTTACAGTCGGGATGCTGGGACTTTACGCGGCCTATGGGCTCCTCGATTTCGTGAGGCTTCGCCTGTTGGTCCGCATCGGCAGCCGCCTGCATAGAAATCTGCAGCAAAAAGCGTTCGCAGCCTCGCTTTCCCTGCCCCTCGTCGCCGGGCCGGATGCGAACCGGGTACACCCGCTTCGTGATCTGGACCAGCTACGTGGCTTTCTTTCCGGGCTCGGGCCGACAGTCTTATTCGACGCTCCTTGGATACCATTTTATATGGTGGTCATCTATCTGCTGCACCCCGCGCTTGGCGTGCTGGCAACGCTCGGCGCATGTGCCGTTGTGTTTTTGACGGTGGTTGCCGAGATCATCGGCCGCAAACCTGCGGCTCGTGCATCTGAGACACTCTTAGCGCAACGGCTTCTGGCCGACTCCGGCCGCCGCAACGCAGAGGTTGTTCAGGCGATGGGCCTTTCCGCCCCGCTTAGCCGGCGCTGGAACGAGGTCAGTCATCTTTATCTGAAGAACCAGGAACGGCTCTCCGACGTCGTCGGCGCAGCAAGCTCACTGTCGAAGACGCTCCGAATGGCCCTGCAATCATGTGTGCTAGGGCTTGGTGCCTACCTTGTGATCGGCGGCGAGGCCTCGCCTGGCGTGATCATTGCATCGTCCATATTGCTGGGCCGCTCGCTGGCGCCGGTCGATGTGGCGATCGCAAACTGGAGAGGGTTTCTGGCAACCCGCAAAAGCTATACCGAGCTGTCGGCAGCCCTGGATGCTTTTGATAGCCAGCAAGAGCCAATGGAACTGCCCGGCCCGAAGGCTGAGCTTGCGGTCGAGGAATTGACCGTCGCGCCACCAAGCCTGCAGAAGCCCACCATCTTCAATGTAAGCTTCCGCTTGGCGAGAGGCGCAGGGTTGGCGGTCGTCGGCCCGAGCGGCTCCGGCAAGACCACGCTCGTGCGCGCTTTGGTCGGGGCATGGAAGCCGCTTCGTGGCACGGTAAGATTGGACGGCGCCTCGCTCGATCAGTGGAATTCAGAACTGCTCGGCATTCATATTGGCTACCTTCCGCAGGACGTTGAGCTGTTCGACGGGACGATCGCCGATAACATTTCGAGGTTCGGCGGCAAGCGCGACGCAAAAGGCGTGCTGGCAGCTGCCAAGGCTGCGGGCGTGGACAAGATGATCATGCGTCTTCCGCAGGGTTTTCAAACACGCATCGGAGAAGGCGGCGCGGCCCTTTCGGCTGGGCAGAGGCAGCTCGTCGGGCTTGCCAGGGCACTTTACGGCGATCCATTCCTCGTCGTTCTTGACGAACCAAATTCCAATCTGGATGCAGACGGTGATGCTGCTTTGGCCGGCGCAATCCTGGCAGTGCGTCAGCGCGGCGGTATCGTGATCGTCGTTGCGCATCGCCCCTCCGCTCTCGTCAACATCGATCAGGTACTCGTCCTGTCGAACGGGATGCTCCATTCGTTCGGCTCGCGCGAAGACGTTCTGGCAAATGTGATCCGGCCCTTCCCGCGCCCGGACAAGCCAAGCATTGTCGTTCCGCTGCAGCACGGTGCAAGCGGGCATGCGTGAGGTATTGCTTAGTGTCTAACGTGACCATGTCGTCATATGCTGCGGTTGGCGGCGAAGGCCAGCCGACCGGGGAGAAGCCGGAGCCGGATGGGATTCGAGCCAATCCACCCTGGGGTACTCTGGTCCGGAGCCTAGCAGCACATTGTCGTTCCGCCGCACAAAGGTGCAGCCGGGCATATGCGAGGTATCGCTCTGCTGTTGCCGTGTCGTCATACGTCGCAGCCGGTGGCGAAAGCCGTTCGTTGGAGACGAAGCCAGAGCCGGATGGCATCCGGGCCAATCTGCTCTTGGGCCTGGCAACCAGCTTGCTGTTGATCTTTGGCGGAGGGCTCTGGTTGGGATTGACCAAGATTGCCGGCGCGGTGATTGCGCCCGCAACCGTGGTGGTCGAAAGCAACATTAAAAAAGTCCAGCATCAAACCGGCGGCACCATCGGCGGAATCTTCGCGCAGGACGGCGATCATGTGAAGGCCGGCGATGTGTTGGTCAGGCTGGACAACACATTGACCCGAGCAAACCTGCAGATAATCACCGAGGACCTCAATCGCGCCACCATTCGTCTGGCCCGACTGGAGGCCGAGCGCCAGGGTCTGCCGGAAATGCAGATCCCGCCCGACCTTCGCGCTCAAATGGGCGACCCGCAAGTGGTGGCACTTGTCAGTGGCGAGCGTGCCTTGTTTGAAAGCCGTGCTGCGGCGCTGGCTGGCCAGAAGGCACAATTACAAAGCCGCGCGAAGCAGCTGGAACGTCAGATCGATGGCCTCAAATCGCAGCAGTCTGCAACGGACGAGTCTCTGGATCTGCTGACCAAGAACCTTGCGGATGTCGAATCTCTCTACGCAAAGAAGTTGGTGTCCAAGGAGAGGTTGAGCAATGTCAGCCTGGATAAGACCCGGGCTCGCGGCGAATCGGGACGCCTTGTCGCAGCGATAGCAGAGGTACAAGCTCACATCAGTGAAACGGACCTGCAGGTGCTTCAGCTCGACGAACAAATGCGGAGCGACGTGACCAACGAACTTCGCGAAACGGAAGCCAAGCAGACCGAGCTCAGCGAGCGCCAGGTGGTGGCCGAAGACGAACTCAGCAGGACAGACATTCGTGCCCCGCAATCGGGCACAGTACAAGAATCCTCGGTCCATACCGTAGGAGGCGTGATTGGCGCAGGAGAGGTGCTCATGATGATTGTGCCCGATTCCGACAACCTTGTCGTCGACGCTTCCATTCCTCCGTCGCGTATCGATGAGATTCATCCCGGACAGCAGGTGTCGATCCGCTTTCCAGCGTTCGACGCCGGCACCACACCTGCTTGCGAAGGCTCGGTCAAGCGCGTCTCAGCGGATCTGATCAAGGATCAGCAACGCCAGCTTTCCTTTTTTTCGGCGCGCATCGACGTCGAGAATGAAGCGACGTGCCTGACAGGAGAGAAAATACTCAAACCGGGCATGCCCGCCGAAGTCCACATAAGAACCGACGAGCGCAGTGTCTGGTCCTACTTGATGAAGCCCCTTACCGACCAGTTTTCCAGGGCCTTCAGGCAGTAAAGCGGTTGCGAAACGCGGCCCGATCTATCGGGTCGCCGCATTTTCGAGAGCGCTGCTGAATCTGACCTCGATCGTGTCTCCCGGCATGACCTCGGTGTCTTCTTGGGCAAGCTGTTTTCGCCATTCTTCGCCGACCTTGCGAATGATCGTGACCTCGGCCTGGACCTTCTCGCCGGCAACCGGCAACGGCAGTGCGGCAGCTCCCGTGGGCTGCAACTTTTGGCTGGCGGCGCGAAGCCTTGCGCTGACGTCGGCAAGGCGCACGTTGGTATCCTTCAACTCGATCAGCAGACCCATCCTTCTTTGGTTGTCATTGCGTTCGTGCTGTCTGGCAAAATCGTCCTGCTGACGTCGTGCTCTCATAAGCTCAACCGACGTTTCGAGTGCCCGGCTGGAAGAGAGAACCAAAGCGCGCCGAACGTCGGCGAGCCGGTTGTTGGTGAGATTTCCGGACTCAAACGCTTTCCTTACGCGCGCCAGATCGTCTTCGTCCGCCTTCACCCCATCCGCTTCGGCCTGCTCGCGTTTGAGCAAGGTCTCGGTTTGTGCGGCGGCATCCTTGCCGCTTTTATCCAGAAAGCCCTGCTCTTGCTGGAAGTTGTCCAACGAGAGCTTCAGCCCTTCCGCTTCAGCCTGCGCGATCGCCGACGCAAAACTTGCCGGCAAGGGAGATCCTTGTGGTGGCTGCATGTCGAAAGTCGGTTTGTCCTGAAGTTCGGCGCGGATGCGGGCGCTATGAAAATAATCTCTCGTATATTCCCCCCAAAGCGACTCGTAATCGCGCCGCAGATCCACCGGATCTGGGCCAACCTGGTTTGCCCGGGACCGCAAAAGGCTGAAACCGCCTGACACGGCAATCGCCTGCCGCACGGTCATCAGCGGGCGGTAGGCCTGCTGTCCGGGAGTGAGCACGTCGCCGGTCACATAGATCGGCCTGTACTCCGCAACCACGGCGGTCACGTCTGTCGGCTTGATGACGATCATTTGCTCCCGCCCATCAGGCAGACGCTGGTGGAATATCTTGGTCGGCAAGATCATCTGCATGCGCGTTTGCAGTTCAGCCGGAGTTAAGCCGCCCACCGAAACCATACCGACTTCGGGAAGCGCGATCGTGCCGTCCATCTGGACCACCGCACGTTGCGTTCGCTCCGGGATGGAGGCAATTCCAATCTCGACGGTGTCGCCGGCAGAAAGTCGATAGGCGACCCGCGGTTCCGCTGCAGCAGCCGTATCCATGGCAGCCAGCATGCCGAGCACGACAATAAGGATTCGATCAACGAGGACCATGGGCGACAATCTCCTTCTGGCTCGAATCCGGCGATACCGCGGCCGCAATCAACAGCGGAGCCAATCCTCCCGGGCGAAAGCTCATGTCATGTAACCCATTTCGTGTCGCACCCGGCCTTCGCTCAGGCGCCCTTGCCACCATCCGATGGTCCGCTCCAAGCCTTCGCGCAGGCTGGTCTGGGCACGCCATCCAGTCTTGCTTTCGAGGAGCGAAGAATCGGCCAGCAAGGCACGCACCTCGGAATTCTGCGGCCGCAGGCGGCGCTCGTCCCGGTGGATTGGTTTCTTGCAGCCACTCAACTCGATCACCAGATCCAATATGTCCGAGATCGTCACAGCGCGCTGGCTTCCGGCATTGTAGGCATGGCCAAATTCGAGCTCGGCGGAACCTGCGGTCAAAAACGCCGCCGCGGTGTCTTCCACGAAAGTAAGATCGCGGATCGGGCTTGTGTCTCCCACCATGATCGCCGGGCATTTTTTGTCGAGAGCCTGGCGTATAATGGTCGGTACGATGGCCCGCTCACTCTGGCGCGGGCCGTACGTATTGAAGGGCCGCATGATGACCACGGGGATGTCGAACGATCTGGCGTAGGACTCCGCCATCATGTCCGCGCCGATCTTGGATGCCGAATATGGTGACTGTCCCTGCAACGGGTGGGATTCGCTGATAGGCATTGTCAGCGCGGTGCCGTAGACCTCGCTTGTCGAAGTGTGCACTACACGCTCCGTCTCCCATTGGCGCGCCGCTTCGAGAACGTTGACCGTGCCCAGGATGTTGGTCTCCACATAGGACTGGGCAGCGGCATACGAATACGGGATAGCTATCAGTGCGGCGAGATGAAACACGACCGCCTGGCCACGCACGATCCGGTTAAGGAACGCGCTGTCGCGAACATCGCCGCGGACGAGATTCAACTGGCGTCGTATGGTGTCGGGCAAATCGTCCAGCCAGCCGTGGCTGTCGAAGGAATTGTAGAGTGCCAGCGCGGTGACGTCGGCGCCGCTGCGGACGAGTGCTTCGGTGAGATGAGAACCGATGAACCCGTCGGCACCCGTAACCAGAACTTTCCTGCCCTTGTATGCCATGACCCAAGCGTTCCCCCTATGACGTGAGGCACTGACGTTGCAAATCCACGAGAGCGCGGATGTCCCACCTGCTCTCAAGGTCCAATCGGCGGCGGCGAAACCACGCCAAGCACCGCCAGCAAGCCGCGCACCATCCACACAACATCGGAGCCGATCGTGCGCTGCGGATAATAGGAAAGGTCGAGCCTGGCTTTGGCAGGAAACAGAACCTGGCGATAGAACAGTAGCGGGTCCACCGATCGCGGATAGAAACGGGCTTCATGCCGGAAGAGAACCTGGGCTGGACCCAGCAAGCCTGGCTTGTATTGTAAAACGTCTTCGAAGCCCCCGCGAAAACAATCGGCGAAGGCAAGGCTCTCCGGGCGTGGCCCGATGATTGCCATCTCGCCTCTGAAGACGTTCCAAAGCTGTGGCAGTTCGTCGAACTTGGTGACGGCGAGGAACCGTCCTATCGGCGTCATGCGGCTGTCATCGGCCATGGTCAGAGCCAAGCCACCGGGGTCGCATTGCACGCTGAACTTGCGGAACTTGTACATGCGGAATGGGCGAGCACCGGCCCCGACGCGGGTCTGTGTGAAGAAGATGGGCCGACCGCCTTCCAGCAGCAGCGCCACGGCAATCAGCAGCATCAGCGGGGCGAAGACGATCGCCGCGGCTGCCGCAATGACGAGATCGATTGCTCGTCTCGCAGACCCATGGGCGGCGCTCGAGACGTTAGACCGGTGAATGGCTAGGTCCAGGGCATTCATGCGGCTGTTCCTGTCTGAGCGCAATTATTGACCGCCGCGGCAAGAGCGACGACTACCGATTCGACCAATGGCGCGGTGATCTGCGGATGCAGCGGTACAGTCAGTTCGCGCTGCGCGAAATCTTCAGTGCGCGGTAAGTGAGTACCGGGAATGAGCTCACGATAGAGCGTCATCTGGTGCACCGGCGGGTAGTGGATAGTGGTTTGTATCCCTTGCCCGCGCAGTGCGTCGATGACGTCTTGCCTGTCGGCGTAACGTGGCAAAAGGATAGGCATGATGTGGTAGGCCGACGTCCGCGGCTCGTGGAACGGGATGGTCACGGCCGGGCAATGCTTCGCTATGAGACGGCGATACAGCATGACCAGGATACGCCTGATCTCATTCCACTCCTGCAGATTTTGCAGCTGGACCAGTCCGATCGCAGCCCGCAATTCATCCATGCGATAGTTGAATCCGAGCATGGTGACATCATACTGAGGGGTGCGGCTGTTCAGCCTTTGACGCGTCCCGGTGGTCATCCCATGTCCACGCGCCTGGCGGATTGTCTCGAGCAGACCGGCATCCCTGGCGATCACAGCCCCGCCTTCCGCCGTGGTCATGTTCTTGTTGCCGTAGAAGCTGAAGGCGGCTGCGGCACCAAATGTCCCCACCTCCTTCAAGCCCGGCGCATGCGCCGCGTCCTCGACGATGTGCAGCCCCCGGGCACGGGCGAGCCTCTGCCATTGTTCCCGATCGGCGAGGTAGCCGGCGAAATGAACGAGAATGATTGCCTTGGTGCGGGCCGTGCATTTCGCTTCGGCTTCCACGATCGACATCAGCGGCACGTCGGCTGACTCGATGTCGACGAAAACCGGCGTCGCACCGACATAGAGGACCGCATTTGCGGTCGCCACGAACGTCAAGGATGGCACCAGCACCTCGTCGCCCGGTCCGATGCCAAGTGCGTGCAAAATGAGATGAAGCGCTGCGGTGCAAGAACTGACCGCGACGCAATCCTCCGCATCATGAACGTTGGCAAAAGCTTGTTCGAAGGCTCGTACCTGCTCCCCCATGGTCAGCCAGCCGCTGTCGATGACCTTGGTCAAAGCAGTCTTCTCCGGCACACCCAAGATCGGGGCACTGACCAAGAGCATCACAACCTCCTAGACTGATAACTGTGGGAACCGGGCTCGTGACTTCATCATGCAGCCGTCGCAGTGACCTCGATCGAGGCCGACTGGTCTTCCCAGGAAATGGTCTGTGCGTTCTGAAAATCGTCGACGCGCCCGATATCGAGCCAGAGACCCTCATGTTTGTACACGTGCACGGTTGTGCCGTTCTGCATCATCTGCAGCATCAGGTCGTCGAACCCAAAGGGTATGCCGGATGGGATAAACTGCAGAACATCCGGGTTCATGCAGTAAATTCCCATGCTGACCAGATGCGAAAGCGTCGGCTTCTCGCGAAAGACCTGCACGGTATTGTCGACTTCGTCGATGACGCCGAAATCCATCTTGATCAGGCGACAGGCTGTTGCGATCGTCACTGGATCGGTGTGCTTACGGTGCGCTGCTACAAATCGACTGAGGCTTAGATCCGTGAGGACATCGCCATTGAGAACGATGAATGGCTCCGTCAGTTCATCCCTGATCAAAGACAGTGGCCCGATGGTGCCAAGCGGCTCCATCTCCTGCGTATATCGAATTTTCAGGTTCCACTGCGAGCCATCTCCACACACGGTGCGGATCAAGTGGCCGAGATACCCGGTTGTAATATAAACTTCCTGAATGCCGTTGCGTCGCAACCATTTCAGAAGCATCTCGAGAACCGGCCGTGCCCCGATCGGCATGAGCGGCTTCGGCAAGACCGAAGTGAAGGGGCGGAGGCGTGTTCCCATTCCTCCACATTGAATAACCGCTTTCATCCTGGTCCTCCCTTGTTCATTCGGCCTGAACGCTATCGTCACGGGCCGGCTATCCTGCCCTGGTCAGCACCCGGGAAACGCGTTCTTGTCCCCTCAGAAGAACCGGTGAGATTTCCCGTAGAAGACCGGTGAGATTTCTCCACTGTCCCCTGATCCGGACATTGCATCTGGATGGTATGTGGCCGTCAGGGTGGATGTCGTCGTGCATTCGAATGGTAACAATTCAGCCGTTTTGCTGTTCTATATCTTTAGACCTATAGCACTGCTGAACGACCGGCCGGTCTGTCAGCTGTCCAAAAGGTCAGAACGTATGTTCGACGACGTTCGGCGGGTTTCGCTCACAAGGGGCAAAAAAAGAGGAGCGTTTCCCGTCATTTAAGATTATATTAGAAATCTGGCGTTTGCGGTGTTGGGGGTGCCGCAGCGTCGGCTGGATGAATCGACGAGATGATGGCCACGACTTTCAGGCCATTACCGTTCAATCCATTCAGATAGGCGTTGGGGTAGTTCAATGTATCGAATCGTCATCGCCGACGATCACGGCTTGTATCGTCGCGGCTTGCGATTGGCACTGACCGCAGGCATTCCAGGTGTGGAGATCTTTGAAGCGTCCTGTTTCGACGCGGTGCTCAGTTTGCTGGCAGAGCAGTCGTTCGTGGATCTTGCGATCCTGGATCTGAATATGCCGGGCCTGTTCAATCAAGAAGTGCTCGGCGGGATCCTGTCTGCCTATCCGGACACGCGATTTGCGATCGTTTCCGGAAACGATTCACGCTCGGAAATACTCACGGCTCTGTCGATCGGGCTTCACGGCTACATCGTAAAATCGCAGACGGACGAAGAGGTTGTTTTGGCCGTCAATGAAATCCTCTCCGGCCGCATCTATGTTCCTGCACTTCTGTCACGCCCGGGAGCGACGCAAACAACCCACGCGCATACCCATTCCGACGACAAAGGCCCACAGAGGCGTACCGCTGGCGTCAACCTTGGCAGGCTGACTTCGAGGCAAAAGGAAGTCCTCAAGCTGATGGCGGAAGGCTATTCAAACAAGGAAATTGCGCGCGATCTGGAAATCGCAGAGGCGACCACGAAAATCCACGCTGCTGCGGTTCTGCGTGAATTGGGGGTACGCAATCGGACCGAGGCTGCCGTTATGCTGAAGACTTGGCTTTCGAGACATGCCAGCTAGAGCGCCGCGCGTCCTTTTGGACGTGCAAACGGCGTCCCAAGACTCCTCATGCATTTTACTGCATATCCCAAAGCCGCGGCGCAGCTTTGGGCCGACGACATTCTTGGAAGGAACCCTGCGCATCTCAAAGGCCGCTCAGCGCGACCCGCCTTTAGATATCTGCTTTCCGATTGGAGCACTGCACTACAATCCGATTTCCTTGCGTGACAGCCGCAGCGAATACCGCAACCCTTGGTCCGATATTTCCAGCCTGGGAGAGTGACCGACAAGCGGCGCTCCATCCACTCCGATTATCATGGAACCGAAGCCATGACGGACTACGCTTGAGGTCCTACGCCGCCCCGATTCCACCCACTCGAACACGATATCGCTGCCTGTTTCTTCAGGTGCGAACGTCCAGCTTACGTCGATCCGGCCTTTTGGATCGGCAAGCGCTCCATATTTCATGGAATTGGTGACAAGCTCGTGAACGATCATTGCAAAACTCTCGGCGGCGCCTCCCGACATCGCCACGGAAGGACCGCTGACCGATATCGCACGTGTTCCAATATATGGGTGCAATTCTTGCGCAACGAGATCGTTTATCGCCCCCGATACGCTGCCGTTGCGTGAAAGAAGCAGATGGGTTGCCTCGAGCGCGCGTATCCGGTCGATCAGCATTTCCTTGTATTTGGCGACGTTGTTTCCGGGAACATCGACCATTTTCACGAGCGCCGTGATCACCGCGAAAACGTTGCCGAATCTGTGACGCTGTTCGAGCATGATGCGCTCCCGCTTCTTTGCCGCGGCGCGCAGCAGCGTGGTTTGTCGTCTCTCGCTCAGGTCGGCAGCCACTCCAAGCCGCTGTCCACCATCATCATGTCTTTCCTCCCTTCCGCGCAGCGCAACCCAGCGGATATGTCCGTCCGGTCGGCGGACGCGTATCTCAACATCGTAATTCGTGACCGATGGTGCGGCCTTTCTCGATGCCGCCAGCTTTGGCCAGTCCGCCGGATGAACGACAGCTGACAGCTCCTCCAAACTGCGGCTATTGGCCTGGGCCAGGCCGAGAATGTCCCAGAACGTGTCCGAGCCCGTGACTATCCCGCCTTTAAGGTCTATGCGCCACGTGGCCAAGCGTCCAGCAGACAGAGCGAGGTCCAGCCATTCCTTCTGGGCCCGAAGCGCTTCGTGAACAGCGCGTCGTTCCGAAATATCGTCGACCACCACGAAGATGCTCTCCGAGAGGCCACCCTCGGGCACGGACGAAGAAAGCGTTAGCCTGGCCCAGAATGCCGTACCGTCCTTTCGTGACAGACGCACCTCCGAAACGAACGAAGAAATGTCATTGCCCAGCCTCGCCAGCAATTGCGCCAAGGTATCCCGGTCGTTCGGATGGGCGAGCGTATCGAGCTGCAGTTGGGCAAGCTCCTCCTCCTTGTACCCGGTCATCTCACAAAGGCGTCTGTTGGACTGCAGCAACTCACCTTTCTTGTTGGTGTTCGCGAATCCCATGGCAGCACGTTCGAAGGCCCAACGATAGCGGCTTTCGGTCGCCTCGACGGCAGCGAGCCTGGCCTCCGCGACTTCCAGCAACTCACGCAAGTCCTGCCGCAGACGATGGAAGGTCATGGCAATCACGCCACCCGAAACCAGAAGCAGGATTGCGCGTGCCCAATCTCCACTTGAAATCTGATCGTGTCCTCGTGCCCACAGCCCGACAGCCACCATCAGAATGGTCGCAGCGAGCGCCGGTACGCGGTCTTCGAGATAGGCGATAATAATAATAGCCGGAATAAATTCCAGAAAACTGGCGCCTTGCCCAATATAGGCTGACGATTTTATTTCAAATATCAGTGTGGCAGCTAACACCGATGCAGAGGCAATATGAGTTAGCAATCTGCCCGACGGGTTCGAATTCGACCTGCGCGACTGCGAGCTCATGGACACAGACTACAACCTTCTGACTAGCCCGTCGAGACTAGAGCAAAAAACGTACAGCTTAGTACCACTGCCGGATTGCCATACCGCTATCATAGCGCGCATTTTATCGGACGCAGCGGGGCCTAAGAGCTGCCTTAGAACTGTCGGATCATATTAAGTTTTCAAGGTGGTGATGAACGTATTATCCGTCAGCGCATAGAAGACTAGAATCCAGCTACACATAGAAGACTACATGAATCCCGAATACTTATTTCGGGCGTGTGAAACTTTGGGTTAGGGGTAGAAAATGAATCTGATCGATAGACAGGTCGATGCTTCTTCGAGCAATCGGTACATTGTTACGAGGACCAAGTATGATTTTGAAGCGCGGAATACGCGGCCCTCTTCTGGTCACCTTCCCGATCGCGCATCGGATCCATTGGACGCAAGGTTCGCCGAACCAAAAGGCCGCAGTCTGGAATCCATAACCGGCGTGCTTGATCGCATTGGCTGTGGCTATCTCGTGCTGAATCGCGAAAGAAAAGTAGTCGAGTGGAACGCAGCCGCCCAAACCACGCTTGAGCGCCAGGGCGAAGCGGCCGACACGGCGAGCGGACTTACGGCCGCCCTAAGGCGGCTGATCGCGAATGTTCCGGGCCAATTCCTGCCGGGCTCGTTGTCTTGGGTGGTGATCCGCAGCAGGGGCGACCGACCGGTGATACTGAACGAGAACGGCGTTATCGCTCCCGACGGAACGAGCATTGTGGCGCTGCTGGATCGCGACAACAGGTCGGGGCCAAATCCTCGGACGCTGCAAAGAATGTTTGGCTTGACGAGCGCAGAAACGCACCTCGCCTTGCGCTTGGCCCAGGGCGACGCACCTTTGGAGATCGCTCGCAGCTGGCGTCTCAGCCGCACCACGATCCGTTCCCAGCTTGCCTCGCTGTTCGCCAAGACCGAAACAAAACGCCAGGCGGAACTGGTGGCCCTTCTTGGGCGTATTTCGGTCCTGCCGTAAGGCCGGCCACTTAGATCCAATCGCCGGACGTCGGCATCCGCCCGGGATTCAAACTACGCAAGTTGGCGTGTCATGACTTGGCAGGTCGTGCACCGCATTGCGCACTCCACTAGGTTCGATGCGCCAGCGTAAATATCGGAAGCCGCAATCCCGGACCGGCTATTCGGTACTGTCGAACGGATTTCGAAAGGCGACAAGTGGACAACGATCTATGCAGCGATTCTGTCCTTGCCGCAGCGGAGAAGATGGAATCGCTCGATCCCGTTCGGACCGCGCGGTGAAGAAACTTGCACGGACAGGACCGATCGTCGTCACCGGCGCCGCAGGCTTCATTGGTTTTCACGTGGCCTCACGGCTTTTGCGTCTTGGTGTCAAAGTCGTGGGCGTCGACAATTTCACGCCCTATTACGATCTGCGGCTCAAGGAAGCGCGGTTTGCACGCCTCTGTAGCGAGGCGAAGTTCACGCCGGTACGAATGGATCTGGCGGATGCCGCGCGCGTTCAGTTGCTGTTTTCAAACGTTCGCCCCTCACACCTTGTCCATCTCGCGGCTCAGGCCGGCGTGCGTCATTCACTTGTTGACCCGCACGCCTATGTGCAATCGAATATAGTGGCGTTTCTCAACGTCCTTGAGGGCTGCCGGCATCATGGCGTCGGTCATCTCGTCTACGCCTCTTCGAGCTCCGTCTACGGCTTGAATCGAACCATACCGTTTTCCGAAAATCACGGCGCCGATCATCCCGTCAGCTTCTACGCCGCCACCAAGCGTTCGAATGAATTCATGGCGCATTCATACAGCCATTTGTTCGGCCTGCCCGTGACCGGACTGCGCTTCTTCACCGTTTATGGCCCTTGGGGCAGGCCCGACATGGCCGTCTACTTGTTCACGCGCGCGATCGTCGAGAGCAAACCAATTGAAGTAGCCAATGCCGGCCGCGTGTGGCGAGATTTCACCTATATCGACGATATCGCTGAGGGCGTGGTTCGAGCACTTGCTACACCGCCGCAGCCGGATCCGAATTGGGACCCTTGCACCGCCGACCCTGCCACAAGTTCCGCGCCGTATCGCGTCTACAATATCGGCAACGACCGGCCCGAGGAGATCAACCGGCTGATTTCGATCATCGAGACCGCTCTTGGCAGCCGGGCAGTTCGCGTGGATGTGCCGTTGCCGCCTGGCGACGTTCTGGAGACGCGCGCCGACGTCAGCGATCTTCGCCAGGCCGTCGGCTTCGCCCCGGCAACACCGCTAGAGGACGGAGTGCGACGCTTTGTCGAATGGTACCGGGACTTTCATGGAACGGATGCCGCGGCCAGCGTACGGCAACAGACGTTGGTGAATGAGGCCACCGTGTAGGCCGCGGGCCCTGTCGGGCGATGATCTGCCACTCGGCGTGTAACGCGTCGGCCACAAAGCCGCACTCCCCAGCCTCTATCCGACACAACCCTGGACTCGAAATTCCTGAACGCTGATGCCGTCGCGTATCGGGGCGCGACGGTCTCAAATCAGCGCAGGAACCAATGTCGCCGCTGGCCTTCGACTGCGTGCGTTCTGAACGATGTTAGCGCAAAGATCAGCCCAGGGATAATTTTCAGCCGTTTGCTGATGTAGATCGACATCGCCACATTCCAAATCGCCAACGCAAGCGCGAGGCCCACTGCGGCGCCCGGCGCGCCGTAGAGCGCAATTCCTGTGGCACAGCCTATGATACTGGCCGCAGCGCCGACGATCATGGTTGCGGCTGCCGCCCATTCGTTTCCGGTCATCATCAAGAGGAGCATCTGGGGTCCGCACAGCGCGACAAAGACATATCCGAGAATGAGTATCCGCGCGACGGGTGCCGCGGTACTGAAATCCCCGCCGAACCAGCTCAACAGAGGTTCAATAATCGCAAGCATCGGGATGGCCATCGTTAGAGCCCCACCAGAGGAAAGTAGGGCGGCCCGTGAAAACAGCTGCTGCAGAGCCATCCGATCGCCTCGGGCATGAAGGGCAGCCGCTGTCGGCGCAAACATCGTAGAGACGGCAACCAGGGAAAGGCTCACAAGCAAGGCGACGTTCAATCCCAATGCGAAAATGCCTGCTTCGCGAATGTGATGCGTCCAGCCCAGCACCATGACTCCGGCCCGGCTGATGAAAACATCGAGCCCAGCCATGAGCATCATTGGCGGAACCGCGGACCACCATTCCCGCGACTCGTCGCCTGGCTGAACCTGCCGCAAGCCAGGCGGCTGAAATTTTGTCGCCATGACGAACACCAGGCCGACCGTGATGGCTGAACTTGCCAGCACCGCCTGCATCACCAAGGGTGCGTTGGGGGTCCATGATCCGGATAAGCCCGCCATTCCCAGCAACGTCAACAAGAGGCCGTCGCGCACTATGCGTTCCGGCAGGAGGGCCGAGACACCGCCGCCGAAAGCACGAACAAGTGTTGCGCCCAAAGCGTAGGCGGTGACCAAAGGCACTGCTGCCATGCCTAGCAGCTGGCTGATTTGAAGCTCCTTGTGAGAAGGATCTGAAAAGAAAAAGATCAAGGCGGCGCCAACGATGCCGAATAGTGTCGCCGCCGCCAGCGACCTCTGCAGAGCAAACCTGATTACGCCGTGTACCAGGTCAAGCCGCCCTTTGGCACTGTAGGCGGAGACGAAACGCAACAAGGATACATGGAAACCAAGCGTTGCAAGATAGGCAAGCACCGAGGTCCAGGCCAGAACATAGGAGTAAATGCCATAGCTGGTGGAGCCAACGATGCGCGCAATCAATAACTGCGCCAAGCTGGTCAAGCCCGCACCCCCGATATAGACCAAAAGAGCGAAGATGCTGGCATAGCCGAGACCCCGGCCCGTGTCCTCCTTGTGCGGCAAAACCATATTCGTTGGAGCAACGGAGGCCGCAGGGAAGCGGGCGAGCTTCGGATCGCTGAAATCGTCGATGTCTTTTGCGCCGGCGTCGCGCATTTCTTCGCCTTGATCGCCTTTGGCCGCGGACCCTGCTCCGGACTGCGAGATCGTCGATATTATCTTCCGCTCGACAGGTCGAATGCCGTGGCGGTCGTTACGCGGAATCCCGCATGTGACATTCATGATGTTCTCTCGAGCAAGAGATCCGCGCTGTCCCCAAACCGGTAGCCGGCGTGTTTCCTAAGATTGACCTGCGTGAGAACGCTGCCTACGGGGACCTGAGCCGTCTCGTCCTCCGTCAGCAACTGCAGAACACCACGCGCGATGCTGCGACGCGTCCTGGCCCAGCGAACAGCGAAAAGAACTGCGTCAGCCCAGCCCGTCAGTAGCCTGGCCTCAGGTCCTCCAAGTCCCAGCGGTCCATTTATGATGACGATGCTGTACATCGAGCGCAGCTCATCTGTGACCAGGGACCCGTCGATCATGGACAGTTGCGGCAGCAGATCCTCTGATGGTGCGAGTGCCATGAAGTCGATTCCAATTTCAGGCATTCCCGTGACCGCGTCGTGCAGCGGACAACGGTCGCTCATATAGTCTCCAAAGGATTTATGCGGCTTGAACGCACCGAATTCGTTCAGAAACTCGTTCGTGAGGCGGGCGCCCGTGCCATCAAGATCGAGAAAAAGCACTCGTCCCCCAAGTCGGGTAGCTGCCAAGGCGAGGCTCCATGCGAGCTCGGTCTTGCCATCATGCCGGACGCTGGACGTGACGAGGATGACGTGCGACGCACGGCCTCTCGCTTTGTTGAGAGCCACGGTGACAAGGAGAGAAGTGACGGCTCGGCTGTAGCTGCAGTTTTGCTGGCCGAGAACCAGCTGCTGTAGTCGTTTCGCGTGTATTGTGGGCGCTTCCGGTATCAGCCCCAGGCACGGAACCCTGAGCGCGGCTTCAGCTTCGGCCCCGCCGCGCAAGGTCTGATTGAGACGGCTGCGGACCAAGACGAAGACCCCGCCAATGAGGCCAAACACGATCATGCCGGGCGGAATAAGAAAGATGGGCGGCAGGGTTTTTGGATTCGTTGGCGGCCATGCCGCTGAAAGGATCGAGACCCCGGGCAAGGGAGTTGCGATGCGCTGCACCAGATCCTGTTGTTGGGTGAGAAGCTGGTTGTATCGCTGCGTCAGGATGCTGACCTGCGGCTCGAGCGCACGCAAGCCGGAAAGCCGGCCGGCTGTGTCGGCCACCACCGCATCGAGCACATTCTTACGGCCCTCCAGAGCAGCGATCTGGGCACGGTAGATGTTCCCCTCCGCCGCAATGCGAGCAGTGCCTTGTTCGATCTCGCCGTTGATCGCAGTGCTAAGGCCCGCATCCGCATTGTCGTTGGCTTGGCGGGCCGCCATGTCGGCCAATACCGGAGACCCGATCGCTTCGGCGAGCGCCGCGACCGATGCTCCTTCCTCTCGCAAAGCCTCGATGTGCTGAAGGTGAGATTCCGTCGCTGAGAGATCCGCTTTCGACAAGGATATCTGCTGACTAAGTTCGGCTGTCTCCTTGGCAGCGTTATCCGCCGCACCTTGATCGACCGCGCCATGGCTCAGTCGATACTTTTCCAGGCGGTCGGTCGCTTTCGCCAGGTCGCTTTGTACGACCGGCAGGCTGGCGACGATCGAGGCGAGTTCCAGCCTGTCTGACGCCCTGCGCTTCTGTGCGAGATCGTCGATGTATACTTGGACGAACGTATTGGCCACCAGGGCGGCTCGCGCCGGATCGTCGTCGGTGAAGCCGACGGTGATCACCCTTGATCTCAGTTCCTGTCCAACCCTCATGCCCTTCCGCAATGCCTTGAGTTCGGCTGCATCGGCCGCCTCCGGCCTGCCCTGCGGCCAAATCCTTTCTAGCAGACCAGCTGCGAAGGTGCGTATGTTCTGCAGGTTGCCGCCTACCGGGGCGGCGCGGGAATTTCCGACATCACCTTGCTCAGCAATGTTGCCGATCTTTGTCTCGCGTAGGGCTGCCACCAGGCGACGCAGATGCCCCTGCGAAGAGAGCATGGTTAAGTGGTCATCAATGCTCGCATCCAGCATCTCCTGAGCAGAATCCGCACCTCCGGGAGCCGCGTTCCTGCCAGGAGCATCGACAATCACCTGTGCGGTCGCCTCGAACAGGACAGGACGCACAAAACCCGCAAGCCCAGCCAACACTCCGCCCAAAATCACCATTGCAAGCAGGAACCATTTTCTCCTCGCGATGGTAATGAGGAGTTGATGGAAGGGGGTCTGCGCGTCGACCTGTTCGCGCAGGAATGGCCTCATGCGCGGATTGATCTCGCGCGTCGGCACGTGCATTTCAGTGGCGCGCGGAAGGTGAATTCGGCTGACTATGGAACCTTCCATCTCATACTCCTGTCAGTTCGAGCGCTGTGGACATGCCCGTTGCCGGCCCGGCGGACCGCCCGGCCTCGTTGCGCCAGGCCTGGAACATCAACGCGGGCCACAAATCGCGAGAATGATCCTGTCTTCCGTCAAGATGGTCGCGCCAGCAGGTTTCGACCTTCGCAAAGTCGAAGATCCCATCTCCGGAGAGGCGTATATCGGCGACTAGATCGCTGGCCCAGATGCGCAACGGGCCGCTCAGCCAGACTGCTATGGGAACATCGAAACCCTGCTTCGGCCGGTCGATCAGCCGTTGCGGAACATAGCGGCTAAGCAGCTGACGAAGAAGCCACTTGCCTTTGCCATTGCGGACCTTCGCATGTGCCGGCAGCCGCCAGGCGAATTCGACAACCCGATGGTCGAGAAGCGGGCACCGGCCTTCGAGGCTATTGGCCATGCTGGCGCGGTCCAACTTCACCAATATATCGTCGGGCAGGTAACCGGCCATGTCGTCGTACAAGAGACGGGACAGCAGGCCATCAAGCCGGGGGGACCCTTGAATTGATGTGGGCGGCGTGTGGAGTGCGAGGCTCCCGGTCGATGCTCCGGTCAGCCGTCGATGCAATTCGTCCTCATCTGGCGCAGCGAGCAGCCGAGCGAGGCGATGCAGCCGGTCGCTCCGCAGCGCGTGCCGTCCACTCGCCGAAAGCGGCAGCTTGCCGACGAAATCGTGACGCGCTGCACGGGCCAGCAATCCGACCCCTGCAGCAAGCGCGTGACGCAGCGGCGACGGCAGCGCATGCTGTCGTTTCAACCGCGCAGCCATGAAATGACGAGCGTAACCGGCGAAGCATTCATCGCCACCGTCGCCTGATAGCGCCACCGTAACGTGCTGGCGAGCGAGCCGCGCCACGAGCAAAGTCGGTATCTGCGATTCATCGGCGAACGGCTCATCCCAGATCCGCGGCAGTTCCGGAATGACTTCACGCGCAGCGGCTGCTGAAAGGTGGAGTTCAGTATGATCGGTGCCCAGGTGCCGCGCGACCTCCGCCGCGTGGGGAGCCTCATCAAACCCGCCTTCTCCGAAAGCGATCGTGAATGTGCGCACCGGTTTTGGCGATTGGGCCTGCATCAGCGCCACAACCGTGGAGCTGTCGAGGCCACCAGACAGAAAGGCACCCAGCGGCACATCGGCTATCATGCGTTCCCGGACGGCAAGTCGAAGCAGATCGTCGAGTCCATCGGTCAGTTCTTCGTCGGTACCGGCGATTGGATTCTGTCGACCGTTCGCGGCGATTTCAGACAGCGACCACCAGTGTCGGGCGCGTTGCGAAAGGGATGCGGCGCTGCGCGCCTCGGCAAAATCCGCCGCCGTCACAGACAGGACCGAGCCCGGAGGTAGCTTGAACACGCCTCGCCAGATGCAACAGTTTCCCGGTACCCATCCTTTCGAAAGCATTGTCGCGGCCGCGTCGAGATCGAGCTCCTGACAGAAACCTGGAAAACGATGGATTGCCTTCAACTCGGAGGCAAAAACGAGCGCATCGCGCGTTGCAGCAACATAGAGCGGCTTCTTGCCCATTCGGTCGCGGGCGAGATGGAGGGTCCTGGTCTTTAGATCCCACAATCCAAATGCGAACATGCCAGCGAAGCGCGTGAGTGCGGTGTCGAGACCCCAGCTCTCGATTGCGCACAGCATCACTTCGGTATCGCTGGCGCCACGGAACCGATGGCCAGCGTCTTCAAGCTCGCGGCGCAGATCGCGGAAATTGTAGATCTCGCCGTTGAAGGTAATGGCATATCGGCCACTTGCCGAATGCATCGGCTGGCGTCCTGCTTCCGATAGGTCGACTATAGCCAAACGTCGGTGGCCGAAGGCAATGCCGGCTTCGCGATTGATCCAGAAGCCTTCGCCATCAGGCCCACGATGACGAAGGGCCGTCGTCATCTGGCCAATTGCCCTGAGCGGCTTGATGTTCGCGGCATCGGGTGCAAGGAGAATTCCGGTAATCCCACACATGCCATCACCTCAGGTCGCTAGAGGTTGCCGAAATCGTTCGCGGCGTTCCGGCAACAAGGCAAATGGTAAGCGCAAACCACACGATTGGATGGCGGATGATCAGATGTGGCATTCCGAAGATGACGATCGACACCACCAGCACGAACAGGGCATCGAGCTTCGCACGCCATGCGCATAAAGCCGCCGCGCCGACAATCCAGGCCAGGGCCAGGACCGCAACCAAACCACCTTGAGTGTACAGATCGAGAATCGTGTTGTGAGCCTCGAAAGGCCGGGGCAGAAATTGGCTGTAGGAAATGGGCGGGCGCTCCAGATGCGGGCCAGGACCAAGGCCCAGGGATCCTGACGTTAGGCCCTTGCCCAATGCATCTCCCCAGAGATGGATTCGAAGTGCAGCGGTTTCGGCGGTCGCTTCGCCGCCCTTGTCCTTGGTAAGACTCAAGGCGAACTGTTCGACGCTGCCCACCTCCGTGACGATGTAAGGCGTCATCGACATGGCCAACGGAAGGAAGCCAATCATCAGCAGGAGGGTAACTTGCCGGGACAGGCTGACCTTGCCGTCACCGGCTGCGAGCCATGTCCGAACCCGCAGCCCAAGAAATATCAGGCCGACCAGGACCGTCGTGTAAAGATAGGTATCACTCTTCGTCAGCCTTCCGACATAGATGGTCAGGATAAGGCTGCTGAGCCCGGCCAGCCTCGCCCACGGCTTGCTTGTAGTCGTCGCAAGATGCAAGGCGAGCGGACCAAGGAGTGCGCAATAGAGCGCGAGCTGGTTGGGATTCTCGGACCAGCCTCGGAAGCGATCCCAGTACCAGGGATCGACGCCGGATTGGTGGATCCAACCCCATCCAAGTGCCAGCTGAACAATAAAGCATGCATTCGCAATCGCGACCACCCACCAGGCAGCACTGCGCAGACGGCGATCCGCGTCGGGCTCCGCGGCGGCCAGGCAGGTGACGCAGATCAGCAGCAGGTAGGCTACCATATCGTGCATCACCACCGACAGGTACAGTACCGTGGTCAGGTAGCCAACGATGGTGCCAATACCCAGAGCGAGCGTGATGATCAGCCAGAAGCCCGCAACACGGATCAGGGCGGGCCTGACTACCAAGTGACCGCCGGCGAGCACCCGCCCGATCGACAGCATGATCCAAAGCGCGAGAAACAATTCGCCATAGCCGTAGGGCAAGCCCGGAACCGAGAGCTGCGCCGCATACGACATGGCCACGCCGCAGGCCAGGATCGCGTCCCGGATCATCGGCGCGCTCCACCCGATCCGCGGTTTGCAGCAGGCTCTTCAAGCAACACCGGCGATGCCGGTCGAGCGAAGCCGCCCTGGGATTTGGCACTAAGGACATTGTCGTAGAGATCGCAATATTGCTCGACCACCCAGGGCAGCGAGAACTGCGTCCGGACGAGCTCGACAGAGCGAGCGCCCATGGTCCGTCCTTTCCGGCGGTCGGACAGGACCTCTATAATTCGAGAGGCAAGGCCGTTCGCATCGTGCGGGGGGACGAGATGGCCGTTCCATCCGTCCTCGACCACCTCATTGCAACCAGGCATCATCGAGGCGACGATAGGCAATCCCGCGAGCCCTGCCTCCAGCAGGACGCGCGGAATCCCTTCTCGGTATTGTGTTGGGAAGGCGAACAGATCGGCCATGCCAAGAAGGGCAGGAACGTCGCGTCGTGGACCCAAGGCGATGACATGCGGCACATGTCGATCGATCTCAGCCTTGTCCACTGCAAATGGGCCCTCGGATTCCAATGGGCCGACAAGCACGAAACGGGCATTGGGCCTTTCCGACAGGATGCGAGGGACTGCCTTGAGGAGTGTCGGGATGCCTTTCTGGCGCGTTAGCCGGCCGACAAAAATTACGATCTCGGCGGATTGGAGCCCAAGCTCTTCGCGCATTTTCATCGCCGACGGGGCAAGATGCCTTGCCATGGCGAACGCATCGACGTCGATTCCAGAACTGCGGATCACTCGTCCGCTGCCGCGTCCGATCAGTCGGTAGCGTTCAAAGAATGCCTGATCGTCCCGATTCTGGAACACCGTAGCCGCCGTCCATAACGACGAAAGCCATTGCAGTCCGCAAAAGATTGGGCGCAGGGCAAGGGCGCGCGGTTCCAGGGACGAGAATGTCCAGCCCAGACCGTTGATAGTGCGCACGACTGGAACGCTTCCGCGCACCGCAAGTGGCGTCACCAGGTTGGGCTTGGTGTCGAAGCTTTGGATAATGTCCGGCCGGAGTTCCGCCATCAGCTTTCGAATGGTTCTGATGGCGGCCCATTCTCCGCTGCTGCTGGAAAATCGGTCGAAACTGTAGCTGCGATGCGGAATGCCATGCCGCAGGAATGCGGCTTCACCGCCGCTCGACACCGCAGTAACACGGAATCCCTTCTCTCGCAGCGACATCAAGAACGGAATTCGCAGGGCATGATCCTCGCCTCCGACACACACCAGATGCGGATTCATCCTGCGTCTCCTGACCGTTCGCTGTAGCCCGATCGCGCGAAGTGGCCGGCCCTTGAATTTGCTTTCATGGTGTTGGTTTCGCTACCCATCTCGCCCAGGTCACGGTAGGGGCAGGTCTTGCCACTGTCCTCGTCTGTTTAAATGACGCAAACCCTGTCCCGGCAGCGGGCCGCCGTACCCAGCCGGTTCAGGTCGCCGCGCGTTGCATCAAAGAGGTCGGCACTGCCCGGGTGCCGAGCGCAGAGTGGTCCGCAGACAAACGGCTCGCGCTCCGCGGCACACTTTCCTGTCATTGCTGGCTGTCGTCGGAAAGCCGCCTAATTTAGCGCGGCTCCCATCATCGTCTGGATGCGCGAAGTTTGACCACGCGGGAGGTGATCGTCCGTGCCTCCGAGGCTAGCAGGATTGGAATGCCGTCGCGAACCGGATAGGCAAGTCCTGCGCTCTTCGAAACGAGTTCATCGCGATCCGAATCCCAGGCAAGTGAGCCCTTGGTCATTGGGCATACCAACCATTCCAACAACTCAGGATTGAAAGAGGCATTCTCTTCGGCTCGCTTATCCGTATCCATCTGCTATTCCTTTCTCGGCCGTGACATCAACAGTGAGCTCCGGCGCGAGCGCCCTTGGCGATACAAGCCGTCACCCGACGTCATCGCTGTAATTCGTAGGATTCCGGCAAGTGTCATAAGCCTTGCAAACTGCACAATCACGCTAGGTGCAGGCTTGGCCACTGTCGTCGTCCGTTTGAATGAATCGACATCGAACGGAGCCGTATGGCGGCGAAGTTGAACGTGAGGCGTTAAAAGCGTGAATGGAGCAAGCACGATCGGCCATATCGCCATAGGCGACCGGAACGTTTCGTTATTGAAGACCGCTCGCGGCTAATGCTCTCGAGCCAGTGTCTGATCCTTCCGGCCAGTCAATACGGGCGACGAAATCGTAAACCGGGCCGCCGGGTACTCCCCAATTGCTTGACCAGATCACCTGTGAACCGTCCGGGGACGGCGAGGCGTGGGTCTCACTCCAGTAGTCGAATGGAACGTTCTTCGTCTGCACAATGCGCCGGACCTCTCCGCTGCCGTCGATGCGCAACGCGATGACTTCCCGCGCATACGGCGCCCAAGCCGGATATTTCGATACTTCGTCCGGATTGCCCGAATAGGTAAGGAACACCCAACCGGGCCTGTCCAGCGACCTGAGCGATGCATGCTGTGCTTCACCATATCTCATGAGCGAGGTGACTTTCCCATCTGACAGCCTTCGCTTGATCACCTGGTATATGTCTGGATCGGACTTACTGATCCCCACATAGATTTCGCTGCCGTCGGCATCGACGGTCATGTCGCCATGGCCAGGCCGATGATGCTCAGTCCATTTCTGGCGCAGAACGCCGTCAACAGAAAAGATGAACGTCTGTTCAGTGTCGTCTTTCAGGTTCTGAATGCATAAGATGTTGACGCCCAGCGGCGAGATTGAGCAGGCGCCGTTGGCTCCGACAAGCTGTGCGAGATCGATTTCCGGAAATTTCCGCCGCTGTTTGAGATCGTAGGCAAAGACGACCGCTTTGCCGTCCCGGCGAACCGCGCGTACGGCAATACGGCTGCCATCACGGCTTGGATTACCTTTGTATGGCCCGAACTGGAGATTGCTACTGTCAGTCGAAACAAACAGGACCTCCTCATGATTGGTGCGTGGCGCCCAGGTCGAGATTTTCCGACCACCGACGCAGATCATCAGGTCGGGATCGTGAGGATGCCATTCGCATTCGGTCGATCGATCACGGCGAAAAAGCGGGACGTAGGTGCGCCCATCCAGGAAGCATAAGCCGCCGCAGCCGTTGCTGATGACAAGAAGGCTCTGATCCGAATTCCAGGCCTGGGCGCTCGAATAGCGGTGGCTGCAATATTTGCTCCCGCATGCGATGCCGGCGCCGAGGATTCCGGGTTTGGTTATTCGGGTGAAAGTTGTGCCAAATGCCGCATCCTTCGCGGCGTGCAGGTAATCCGGCAGGTCCATGGCTACCGGCGCGACGAACTTTGTCGATGCGACGTCCTCTCCACTCACCGCCCCGTGGATAACTATGGATATCGCGCTGACAGCAGCTAACGTCAACGCCAAGGCAGTCTGGTAGCGAGAAAAGCGCATGTCATGTCAACTCGCGCGGTTCCTTTTCAATAATTCGATTTTCCATATTATTGGATATCTCTTGTCAACGCTTCAAAACCGCATCTCTCTAAGCTTCAACTCTTTTAAATTTCGCCCGCGTCGCGCCGAACTTGTCGACTACTCCACGCGCTATCATTTCTGTGGCGGCTGTGAGCCCGTTCGAATCTAAACTTTCGACGCAAGTTGTTGGCACGGGAAACGATCCAAGTTGTTCCCCAATGAGATTAACGTGGTCAATATGATCAAGACTGCTCTGCAGATCGACTTCGAGGAACTTCTGAATGATACCGAGGTTACGCCGGCGTTCCTTCAGACGGACCTCTAGAATTTCCCTTGGCGCCTGCAATCGGACAAGCAGATCCGGTTTGGGTAGAAGCTCGAGCGCGCGCGACACCCTTTCACGATCCGTTATGCCGCTGAACAAAACCAGTGAACATACGAATTGCACCATACCCTGGTCAAAAATTGAGATCGTGTCATTGGACGCTATTGCCGCGCGCCAAGCTTGAAGAAGAGCTTCAAGATGCCAGTTCAGGCGAGCCGCCCACAGCTCATTCTTGGGTGGAAGAATCTTAAGCACTTCTGCACCGAGAGAACGCTGTCCGATCCACTTTGAATGCAAGCCGGAGACCAGTTTGAAGGCGGCCCTTCTAACCGGATGTCGGCGGTCACCGGTCTGCAAAACAACACAGTAGCCCTGAGCTCGCAAAACGTGCACCAGCTCGGACGCTAACGTCGTCTTACCAGCACCGGACGGCCCAAATAGCTCCAAGATCATCTTTCAATCCAGACTGAGGGAAGCCTACTGGCAGTGACGTCATGTCCATTTGCTGAAGCGAACGCCCATCTCTTCCTGGGATGTCTAGCCGACGAGCCAGGAATCCGCGCCATCCGTATGAATGACGGTGTGGTCACGTTAGGATATCGACGGACGCCAAAATCGTGAACGGAAGGAGTGCGTTTCGGTCACTATCCTTCCGGATTGCCTACCGTCCGTTTACCGTTCCGTCTCCGAAAGGGGTGTGCAGTAGCCCTATTCCCCAGCACACTTCCGCGAGGGCGCGGCAGTCATGAGTTCGGCATGTCTCATCCGTTCGAGGGATGCGAGACACCCAGCCTTCTGGAAACCTTCTCTGTGATGGACGCAGCCAACTGGCCGTTTATCCCCTCTATCGCCAATAGGGCAGCTTGGTCGGCTATCCAATGAACGTGTCGGACAAAAATCTTCGATCTCATCTGCAGGAGAAATCGTATGAAAGCAGGCATATGAGCGAGAACCTCGAGCCACATCAGACGGCAGCGGCAAATACGGCTATACCTGCCAATTACAACGCCAAGGTCGCGGCAGTCGCGGCCTATGAGCTCCCGACAAAACAGAGATATCAAGATCCGGGTTTTGCGAGCTGGTACCTGAACGGCTATGCAGGCCGGTTGAAGCTGTCCACCGTTGCGTCATACGTCATTGCGCGACGGGAGCAACGCTGCGTCGCCAAGGCGCTGGAGAGGTGCAGCCCGCCTCCATCTCAGGTGCTCGATATCCCATGCGGAACCGGGAAGCTGGCCGGCGTGCTGGGCCAGCATAATTGTCGGGTGCTGGCTGCAGACATTTCAATGGAAATGATGGCCTTGGCTAAATCAGCATATGAAGGTCAATCCGGATTTCGGGGATTCATCCGATGTGACGTGACGCAGCTGCCGTTCGCCGACGAAAGCTTTGACACGGTGGTCTGCCTTCGCCTCATTCACCTTATCCCGCCACATCTCAGGCGCGACATTATCATTGAGCTCGCGCGCGTTGCCAGCCGTCGCCTGATCGTATCCTACGGCCTTGGCACCCGCCTCCAGAGAATACGGCTAAGGCTGCGGAAGATGATCACCGGAAGGATGTCGGCGCCTCATCCCGTCAATCTCACCGTTGCACGACAGGATTTCGCGGCGGCGGGGCTCAAGCTGGTACGCTCTTTTAGCGTCCTGCGGTTCCTGTCCTGCGAGCAGCTGTTCGTACTTGAGAAGGTAAAGGCTTGACCTGCCGCCGGTTTGCAGTCTTCGCGTTAGCACTGGTATTGCGGATCAGGCCGCTGATGGGTGTCAAAAGCTGAAACGGCTGTGGAAGGTAGCTGTGGAACCGGCAGGCAAGGCCATTCCGGCGCGCATGGCATCACTCGACCTGCTGCGCCTGGCTGCAGCCCTCGCGGTCGTGCTCTTTCACTATCTTTTTGGCGGCGCGATCGCGGGCAATCTCGACGTGGAATATCCTGCCGCAGCACCTTACGCCATCTACGGCTATCTCGGCGTCAATCTGTTTTTCCTGATCAGCGGTTTCGTCATCGCGTGGTCGGCCGAAGGTCGAACCTGGCAGGAATTCGCGGTCGCCCGCTTCGCCCGGCTTTATCCCGGATTCCTCGTCTGCATGACCGCGACGTTTGTTGTTCTCGTCGTCGCCAAAGATCAGCGTTTTCCGACCGATGTTCCAACCTATGTAGCCAATCTTTCCATGTTCGCCCGCCTCTTCGGCAGGCCGTCCATGGATGGCGTCTACTGGTCGATCATGCTCGAGATCCTGTTTTACGGCTGGGTTGCAGTGCTGATCTTTGCCGGCGCCTTTCAGCGCTGGAAAATACCCATCGCGGCCATCTGGCTCGCAATTTCGGCAACCAACGAGTTCTTCTTTGGGAACCCGGTGATACGCATTCTCTTCATTACAAACTATGCGCCTTTGTTTGCCGCGGGCATCCTCGCGGAAGACATCGTTGCAAGGGGCCGTTCACCGGCCGCGTTCCTGTTTCTTGCCGTCGCGTTCCTGGTGTCTTGCCAGACCGCAATGTTCTCTCATAACTGGATGCAGGAGCACTTTGGCGCAGCCATTTCGTATCCTGCTCTCTTCACCGCCAACATGGTGGTCTACGGAGTCTTCGCTGGCGCGATATTGCTCCGCTCCGTGATTGCTCCATCCAAGGCTATCATGATGCTCGGAGGGTTGACTTATCCGCTGTATCTTTTGCACCAGTATATCGGCTACATTTCGCTTAACGCGCTGGCGCCTCATGTCGGCAAGAACGCCGCATTCTTCGTCGTGTTGGCCGGGGTCCTCCTTGCCTCTTTTATCGTCTGGCGCTTCATCGAGACGCCGGTACGCAAGCCGCTCGTCCGCGCCCTGGTGTCTGGGATATATCGCCTTGCACCAGCCTCGCGGCCAATCCGGCAAACCTCTTCCGCGCGAACGTCATGATCAGGAGCTTTCGGCGGATGCCGCAGAAGATGTTTGAGTCCAACCGCCGCCTCGCGGAAAAGGCAACTGGGTAGCCCCACGACGCCTGCGCAAGCGAATACATGATCTGTGGGTCAATCCGCAGGCGAGCAGCAGGCCGGCGATCAGGCGAGACAGCACCGGGGTTCCTTCCAAGCCGCCGATGTTGCACGGCACCGCTGTTGCGGCAATGCCGGCTGCGAGGCGCATTCGCATTTCGGAGAGGCGCCGTCTCAGATCGGCAGCTTCGTCGATTGTGTCACATTTTGTTCTTGCTTTGTGCCGGCAGCTATGCTAGTAATTTGGGTACGGTGCAGATTCGCACTGACGACCCGCCGCTAGGCGGGTTTTGTTTTTGGTCTGGTTTTCAGATTTCCCGGCCGTCCTGCGTCGGACGGCTTCTCGACCGCGCCATTCGAGCCAAGCTCCACACGGTCGGATCAAGTTAGCCGAGTCTTATCCCGAATAGAACCATCCTTGGCTGGTCGTCGATACCGTTGCGGAAACGAGTTCGAAGGGAGCGCCCCTCCAACGCTCAATCCTACTTCAAACCTCAATATTTCTGTCAGAGGGTGTCGGTATGTGATTTGGCGCTAATATACGCCGTCTGTAAGTAGGCACGGTCGAAACAGAAAAAGGAATATTGGATGACAACTCTGCATTACACGTCAGGTGGATCGGGCACGGAAATTTCGCAAGCCGGATTCAATCTGGCCGACGTTTCATCTGTTGACCAACTCAATGCGCTGCCGGACGGTATGAAGGGCTTGGTCTACCTCAACGAAACCGACGGAGCGACGTCGTCCTTTATCGACAAGATCACGCCTTTCATCGGCAATCCGAAGCTGTTCGGATTCTTCCTTGTCGACGAGCCGGATCCCACCGGCCAATGGGGCACCTACGCCTCCGCCGCGAATCTGAAGGCAGAATCCGACTGGATTCACGCCAATGTGCCGGACGCCAAGACCTACATCACGATGATGAGCTTGGGGACGTCCGCGAATCCGGATTTTTCGAACACGTACAATCCCGCCAATACCGGTATCGATTACTACGGCGTGGATGTCTATCCTGTCCGCACGGATGGCGCGGTCGACTATAACATGATCGATAAATTCGTTGCCGCCGCTCAGGCATCGGGCATCCCGACGAGCAAGATCATTCCAGGCTACCAGACGTTTGGCGGTGGCGACTATAACACCGACATGGGTGGCAAATATGTCGTGCCCACCGCCGCCCAGATGGAAACCATGATGGACCACTGGGCCAAGCTGGTTCCGTCACCCGCCTTCGACTATGCGTACGCCTGGGGTTCACAGCGAGGCGACACCGCGCTTGAGAGCTCCCCGGAACTGCAGGCCGTTTTCCGGCAACACAATCTCAGCACCGCCGGGACTGCTCCTTCCGAAGCTGCGGCCACCGATCCCATTTCTACGGCGACGGTCCCTTCCGAGGCCACCACCGGCGATAGCACCGCGACTGTCACCGCTCCTTCCGAAGCCACCACCGGCGGCAGCACCTCGACCGCCACCGCCCCTTCCGAAGCCACCTCCAGCGGCGGCACCTCGACCGCCACCGCCCCTTCCGAAGCCACCTCCAGCGGCGGCACCTCGACCGCCACAGCCCCGGCCGAGACCATCACCGGCGGCAGCACCTCGACTGCCACCGCCCCTTCCGAAGCCACCACCGGCGATAGCAATCATGGCAAGACCACGCTTTCGCATCTCCTCGCCGGCAACGGCGGTTCGATTACTACCGCCGCCTCCGGCGCTACCGCCAGCGATGGCAGTCATGGCAAGACCGCGCTGTCGCCCCTCCTCGCCAGCGACGGCAGTTCGACTACTACCGCCGCCTCCGGCGCTACCACCAGCGATGGCAGTCATGGCAAGACCGCGCTGTCGCCCCTCCTCGCCAGCGACGGCAGTTCGACTACTACCGCCGCCTCCGGCGC
>NZ_JAMYTF010000025.1:0-94184 GCF_040322295.1 Mesorhizobium sp. M0159 | reverse complement strand
CGCTGCAGTAGCTTCAACAGTGCTGGCGCGACGGCATCGATCTTCTTGAGAGGCTGGCGCTTGAGACCTGGAATAAGCGCGGCGACGAGCCACTTCGCCTTGCTCATTTCGATGACGGCGATGATCGTGTTATCCTGTTCAAGAGCGGTAAGGGAGCGGCTCGTATCAAAAGATTGCGACATGGGACGCCTCCTTCTGATGGTGGTTGAAACAGCGAAGGATGCGACACCCTCGCCGCTCCCCCCATAGCATCTACTCGGCGGGCAAGATTCACCGATTGCTTGCTTTCTCCTGGAAAGAAGTTCACGGTCCGATCCAAGACAGAGGCAGGACAATGAAAAGCCGGCTAGATCCCTAGTGAACGCGGAAGTGTCGTCGGTAATTAGCTCATCGGCAGCTTTCGTAGGCGTCTTCGGGCGACTCTGAGTTTTGACATGACGTATGATTGTCTCTCAGCGACGATCGCCAAGCGCGGCGAGCCAACGGGGTGCCGATCTCCTTCGCTCTCAGCTATCGGAATACCAGCGCAGCGAGCTGGCCAGAATCGTCGCACATGGCCGACGCTCTCAATAATTCCGTCACTCATGGGCGGCGACAACAGGGCGCGACTGCCTGGGGCCAAGCTGGCAGTCTCCGAATGTATCCACAGTCCGCATTTGCTACCTTGATTGCTTAACACCTTGCAAAAGTGAGAAGATACGCAATGGTCCACCCGCTTCCAGAAGAGCTGCGCGTTATCGCGGGTCAAAATTTTCCGCTTTACCCCTGCTCAAATGAAGCTTGGTCAATTAAGCCGACGGGCGGCGCCACAAGCGCGCGGGTTATGATTTGTTCCATTCCGAAGGCGGGCACCCACCTATATGCCCGTCTGCTAACCATGCTCGGGCTTGAACAGTCCGATGTGTTCTTTAATAAAGAATATCTGGGAGACTTCCGCTTTGTGGATGTCGAGAGAGCTCGGTTCACTCATTCTGAAAACATCCTGTGGATACCGATCGAGATATCATCTCGCTTTATTCAGCCCGGTCAGTTTGGCTATGGGCATCTGCCGTGCGACATGGGCATTCGCCATTGTTTGGCGGATTTCAAAGTCATCTTCCTTTCGCGTGAAATGCGTGCGGCAATTGTGTCGCAGATGCGATATGTCGGGAACAGCGACTGGTGCCCGCCTGGGAGGGCTGAGATCAAGTGGCGCCATGAGCCGAACGGGCCCGAGAAAATGCTGAAGTACTTTGATGAGATTGCGCCTTTCATTTTCAACGAACGCTGTCACCCGTTGGTGCCGTGGGCAGATGAGGAGGATGTTCTTGGATTGACCTATGAGCAGATCATAGGTGACCAAGGGCACGAAGTTCAGCTCGAGACCATTCGCAAAATTGCTGAGTTTTGCGAGATCCAGTCACCGCAGAAGCCGGAGCTGATCTTGAACCAACTAATTGGAGAGCAGACCTTTACCTTCTCCGGCAGGCGAACTTCGTGGGAGGCTTGCTGGAGTCCGGAGATTGAGGCGCGGTTTACCGCGCTCGGTGGGTCAAGACTCAACGAGCGATTCGGATTTTGATCTGGAAATGGCCGACGAAAATGGAAACCCCTTTCCTTGGGAGAACCATGGTGGTCTGTTGCTGCTGGCCCGGCTAATTGATGATCTTTATCGACGATTGCCGGAACGATCACCGCGCACCTACGCTGCGGCTCGATCGCGCCGCTCACCCTTTACGAGCCTCGACTAAACGACGCGACTGCGCATACTCTCTGCGGCGTGGACCCGGATGGGCGGCGGGCATGGAAGCCTGGCTTGATAGCTCAGTGCCGCCGGTCGGCGCGAGCAACACAAGGACACGCACGAAAGGCTTTGGACCCTGGCTGGCTTAAGAATGTTGAGGCGTCGCATCACTCCAACAGGATTAATTGAAAGGCGTTCATCGGCGTCAGACGCCGACCGCAGTGCGACGGTTTTGGCTAGAGCGGGATGAATTTAGGTTGGCGCATAGCCGGCCTGAAGTAAGTTCTGCATTCGGTTGAAGTGACGGTGCCGGGGATATGTCCAATGGCATCGCAGACGGCCTCGACCGTTCGCTTGGCAGCTTTGCGCAGCCAATGCTTAAGCTTGGCGACGAGCTTCTCGATGGGGTTGAGGTCGGGCGAGTATTTCGGCAGAAAGAACAACTGGCGCCGGCCGAGCGGATGGCGCGGCGCACTGCCTTGCTCTTGTGCGAACCGAGATTGATGGGGTTGTCTAATCGCCGCTGGGACGTCAAGCATGTAATTGCGTCGAGACGACGCTGCCGGGTGCATGGTTGTCTTCGCGGTCGACATCAGTCGCCGCATGATGGAGCTCCGCGGACGAGCCTTCAATGTGGACGACGCACTTTGCTGAGACAGCGGTGCAACCCCATCAGCGGAATGGCTCGGCTCACGTCCCGGCAGGGACGTCTCAGGCGCTCAGATCCTGAACGCTATTCGCAAGATTTCATGCTGTGGCGCCTGCATTTCGATCAAAGAACTCACCGGTCTTGAGCATCGAATGCATTATCACCGCCAGTTTGCGCGCCACAGCCACGGCAGCTCGTTTGAAGCAACCCTCTCCCGGAGCTTGAGGCCCCACGTGCGCAGGCTGCTGTCGATCGAGCTGCGTGTCAGGATGACCGCCGCAGCCTCATAGAGAAGTCCCCGCAAATGTCGATCGCCGCGTCGGGATATATGGCCGTCATAATCGACTTCTCCCGATTGGTAGCGGCGAGTTGTCAGGCCGATCCAAGCGGCAACAGAGCGGGACTTCTTGAAGTTGCCCGGATCTTCAATGGCAGTGGCGAAAGAGGTTGCGGTAATGGCGCCGATGCCGGGGATCGACATGAGTATGCGGCATGCTTGGCTTTGACGTGCATCTGCGACAAGCTGGCGCCCAAGCTCGGCGGCACGGATGCGAATGCTGCGCCAGGCTTCCAACATCGGTAGGACGACAGGAGCAAGCTCGCTCTGATCGATAAGAAGGCTCCGGACATTCTTTTCGAATGTAGTTCCCTTACCGGCGGGAACGAGCAAGCCGAACGTTTTCATGATCCCTCGGATCTGGTTGGAAAGCTCGACGGTGATCCGGACCAGCCGAGTGCGTGCTGCCACGAGCGTGCGGGTCAACATACTGTCGAAGCCTTTCACGCGCACCTCGCGAAAGAATCCTGCTTCAGCAAGACGCGCCAAACCATCGGCGTCATTCGCATCCGTCTTGTTCGCCGCCATATCGAGAGCGGCTTTGGCATGGCGCGCATCGATGCAGATGGCTGGCAATCCCTCGGCGCGCAGCGCATGATAGAACCAAACTGACAGCGGGCCGGTTTCGAACACGACGCGCTTTGCGGCCGGCGCCCGCTTGCGGACAAGCTCGGCAATGATCCTGGGATCAGATGCGCACTTCCCGCGCCAGATCCGTTCGCCTTCACGGCGGATCGACACTGCCGTCTCTTTCATCGACACGTCGAGATCGATATGTTCTTCCATGGCTGTTCTCCGTTGATGCTGGGCCCGGCGTCCAGTCGTGAGCCCGTATTTCATCTTATCGGGGAACAGCCACCCTCCAAGGCTATGATCGGTTCAGGGCGCGTCGCTCCCGCGATTACCCCATGTGGACGCCCCCTGACGGCATCGCTGTGCCAAAGTGGTGTCGTTGATCATCACTTGAACGGAGGCGTCCATGTCGGAAGTTAGCATGATCGGGTTGGATCTAGCGAAGAACGTGTTCCAGGTGCATGGTGCAGATGCATCGGGAGCTATCCTGTTTAGAAAGAAGCTTCGCCGCGATCAGATGCTTAAATTCTTTGATGCGCAGCCGGCTTGCACGGTTGCCATGGAGGCCTGCGGCAGCAGCCATTACTGGGCGCGGGAGATCACGAAGCTGGGACATAACGTCCGGCTGATCGCTCCGGGCTACGTCAAGCCTTTCGTGAAGAGGCAGAAGAACGATGCCGCCGATGCGGAGGCGATCTGCGAAGCTGCGCAACGGCCGACGATGCGTTTTGTGGCAGCCAAGAGTGAGGAACAACAGGCTGCGGCGATGGTGTTTCGCGCTCGCGATCTTCTGGTGCGCCAGCGGACCCAGACCATCAATGCGATACGTGGCCATCTTGCCGAATTCGGGCTGGTGGCCGCGCAGGGCCTTTTCCATGTGGCCAAGCTTGTAACGGCGATCGAGGATCATGGCTCCGCCATCCCAGAGGCCGCCCGTCCGATCCTGTGTCTGTTCGTGGAACAGTTGCGCTCGCTGGATGAGAGGGTGGCTGTGCTCGACCGCGAGATCGCCCGGCGCGCCAGGGAGGACGCGGAATCGAAACGACTGATGACTATCCCGGGGATAGGATCGATCACCGCGACTGCTCTCGCCGCTCTGGCTCCGTCGGCTCAGACCTTCAAAAGGGGGCGTGATTTTGCGGCCTGGCTGGGGCTCACTCCGTTGCAGCGTTCCACGGGCGGGAAGCAGAAGCTTGGCGAGACGTCCCGCATGGGCGAACGAACTCTGCGCCGCCTGCTCATTATAGGGGCCAGCGCTGCCGTGCGCTGGGCGATGCGGAAGGGGAAATCTGCGGACCCATGGCTCATGCGCATGCTGGACCGTAAGCCGCCCATGTTGGTGATCGTCGCGCTTGCCAACAAGACGGCACGCATCGTCTGGGCATTGATGGCGAAAGGCGGAACCTATCGGGCTCCGGCGGTGGCGGGTTAGTTCCGCTCGGCCGGAAGGCCTCGAAAGTGTGAGAAGGTCAAACGGAGAGTATGGCGCAACGGTCAACGAGACGGGATCGGGAAAACCAGATCATGGATACGTGCCTTGAGCACGCGAGATTGAATTGGACCCGCTCCGCGAACTCCCATACGGGCCCGCGGCATGTGGAACGCCGCATCAGAGGCCGGACACATGTCAGCACCCGACCACGCTCCTCATTCTTCATATAAGATTCTTCTTGCGCTGACGGGGGCGTCCACACATGTCCATGATGACGATGTCGCCGGGCTTGAGGGTGGGGACGAGAACCTTATCGACATAGAGCTGGACACGCTCGCCGTTGATCGGTCCGTCGATGAGCCATGGTGCATCGACACGGTCGTGGCGCAGCGCCGCCAGGAAGGTCATGGTCTTCCAATGGCCGTGCGGCACCTTGGCTTGATTCTCTCGCCGCGCAGCGCCCATCCCCTGAGCGGTGCCATATGGGTCTTGGTCCATGTCTCGTCGATGAACACCAGGCGGGAAGGATCGATACGGTCCTGATACTTTGCCCACTGTGCCCGCCGGCGCGCTACATCCGGGCGATCTTGCTCAGCCGCGATCAGCGTCTTTTTTTGTGACTGAGCTTGTCGGCGTGGACGAACTCCCACACCGAGCGGTAATCGACCTTCAAGCCGCGCTCGCCAAATTCGGCCACCAGTCCACGCAGCGTAAAATCGGCGGCTCGGCAGCGCACCAGCAGCCAGTCCCGATGCGGGCCAGCAATCTTCTTCGGCCTGTGCCCACCCATTTTGCCCGGCGCAAGACTGTTCGTCTCGCGAACCGGCTCACCCATCTGACCACGGTGCTGATACCAACCCCATAGCGCGCCGAGGCTTGCCGTCGTGACAGCCCCTCCTGCTCAACCGATTCAACAACCCGTTCGCGAAGATCCATCGAGTAAGGTTTGCCCATCCATGCTGACCTCCTTGCCCAGCAAGAAGGTTGAATCAGATTTGCGCGTCTAAGGGAATCTCCCGCCGATTCAGCCTCAATTCATTTCGCTCTAGTCGCAGTGGTCGCCACCGGCTTTGGCATTTGGGCGAGGCATTTGCTAATGTCGGCCTCCTGGCCCACGTTAGGGAGCGGCTATAAGATCGCTTCGAGTTCATGTCGTTGCTGGTCGCGATCCCTGGAGTCTCACGATCGACATCTCGCCACGCGTCCACATGGGTGGTGCGCTCCTGGTAGGCGGCATCGCGGCGACGCACTACACCGGTATGCCCGCATTCGAGACCGCTGGCTGCTCGTTTGGGATGTGCCGCTCGTGGCCGCCTCGCTCATTCTTACTTACCAGGCTTGTCCGGCGGTGGCGAACGGGGATCTGGATATTTCCTCCCCTCCCCTACGCTAACCTTCAGATCTGCGTTGCCGCGATGCTCACATGGCGCGTCAAAAACATTGCTCGGGAATAATAGATATGGTCCAGCCTCATCCTGTCGCGCTTATTAGCCGTTCCGGGGTGCAATGAGCGTCGAAAGGTGGACGTTCGTGGAGGCCGAGTGTGTTCCCTAGCCACGAAGGCGTTGCAGCACATGCTACTACCGGGTCCCTTCTGCGATCTTTGAACGCGGCTGAACCTCGCTCGTCATCAGCAATACGCCAAGTTCTTCAGCTGATCGCGCGACGACAGCAGCGCCGGCTGAGAGCAATCGTTGACCGTGGTCCTCGAAACAGTGGCCGCCCGCCGTGAAACCGATCACCGTCATCCCAGCGGCCACACCGGCTCCGACGCCGGCAATGCTGTCCTCCACCACGACGCAGCGCGCCGGCTCAGTGTCCATTTGAGCCGCAGCGAACAGGAACAGGTCCGGTGCAGGCTTGCCCGCCTTTACCATGGCGGAGCTGAACACGTACGGATGGAAGTGCGGCCAAAGCTCCGTCAGTTCAAGCCCCAGTCGCAGCTTGTCGGGGCCGCTGCTTGAGGCGACGCAGCGAGGTAACGACAACTGATGCAGGAGCCGGTCAATACCACTGATGGCTTGCAGTTCCGTCCGGTAGCTTTCCTTGATCCGGGATTGCACGATGGTGTCGAAGTCGCTGGGGAGAGGGCGGCCCCAGTCTTCTTCGATCATCTTCCGCATGGTGGCTGAGGACAGGCCGGTAAAGCGCAGAACCACATCAGAATACGACGTGGGATAGCCGATGCGGGTAAGTTCCTCGGCATCAATGCGACTTGCCAGCGTCTCGCTGTCGATCAGAACGCCGTCGCAATCGAAGATGACCAGTTCATAAGGGTTCTGTTGTTTCATTGCACGTCCTTCGGAACCGGGCCCGCAACGGAGACCTCAACCACATGTCGGTCGTTGACTTCGAAACGGTGGACAAGGACGCTATCATCGTCGATCAGTGCGACGTCGAAAGCCGGGGCGTCCTCGACAAAATCCGCATCCCTGCGCGCTAAGTGTGGTATGATCTGATGTGCAACCCCACGGCTTGCGCTGAACGGAATGCCGCTCCAGGTGCCGCTGACATCGACGTGCACATGACCATGGAAGACGTGCCGCACATTGCCGGCCCCCACCATCGCCCGCATAGTCTGGCGCCAGTTCTCCGTATTCCAAGGCTCAAAGTGCGGCAGGCCGATCGGCTGTAGCGGATGATGGGCGAAGAGGTACGCCGGCGCCTGCGGCCTCTCGGTGAGCCGCTCTAACAGCCATTCCAGTCGTCCCTCGTTCAGCGCGCCATGCCCAAGACCCTCCACCAGGGTGTCGAGGAAGATGAGGCGCCCGACCGAGGTTTCATGGACTGACTGGACAAAACCGTTCCTATCGCGCGGCTCGCCGGGGAAAGCGCGTAAGAAGTTTTGACGACTGTCGTGGTTGCCGAGCAGAAGCCGGATGGGCACGCGCATCTCCTGAAGCAATTCGCGTAACAGTTCGTAGGAAGCGAAGTCTCCCTCGTCGGTGAGGTCGCCGGTCAGCACGCAAAGCTCGGCATCGGCGTGATCGCGGTTGATGCGCTCGATGGTCTTGCGCATTCGCTCGGCCGGATCGAAGCCAAAGAGCATAGCGCCGGCCGGCACAAGGTGGAGATCAGTCAAGTGGATCAGTTTCATTGGTAAATCCGCGAAAAAGGGAGAGACGCCGCACGGCGTGCAGCGTCCCGGACGAGACGATCAGTTGGTTTTCGGCAGGAGTGCGCGAACCTGGGACGCCATGTCTGCGAGGGCGGCCTCCGGTTCCTTGGATCCAAGCGCGATGGCCGTCATTTCGTCGCGTAGGACCTCGCCGATCTGAACACCGTTGTCACCGGGCCAAGAGAACCACGGGCGGGCGCGGGGCGTCTGGAGCACGCTGGTGTACCAATTCGGATGCTTGTCGTAGAACGCGCCGAGATGATCCTTGTCGAGGGCAAGCGTGTTCGTCGGCATATATCCGGTATTAGGTACGACAATGCTCTGGCCTTCAGGACCAGTCGCGAACTTGACGTACTCCCAGGCGGCGGCGCGCTTGGCGGGATCGTCGGTGAGGATTACTGCGACCATGCCGCCCGTCGGCATCGTCGCATCTTCAACGCCTAGCGGCTGCTTGGCGGTGCGGAGCTTGAACCGGTCTCCAACATCAGCTTCAAAGCCACTCACACTGCCGGCAGAGGCGAATAAGAAACCAAGTTTGCCGGAAGTGAAGAGCTGCTGGGCAGCGCGCGAGTCGATCGTCGGCTGAGCACCAGCGGTATGGAATCTCTTGAACAGCTTGACTGCGGCCTGGCCGGCAGGACCGTCAAAAGCGATGTCGCTTTGCTTGTCGTTCATCATCCGTCCGCCGAAGCTGCGCACCAGGTTCTGCGTGGTCCAGTCGTCCGAGCCAAGTTGGTAATACATGCCGGACGTTCCATTGCCGAGCGCTCCAATTTTGCCGGCAAGTTCGACGAAGCTATCCCAGTCGCCTGGGATCTTGTCAGGATCGCCACCCGCCTTCTTCACGAGATCGGCATTGTAGTAAACAACCGGCGTCGACATGGCGAACGGAAGACCGTAGAGATGGCCGTCGATTGTTGCGAGAGAAAGGACCTGATCCGTGTAGCCTTTCTCGGCTAGGTGATCCGCGGCAGCGAGATCGTCGATGGGCTTCACGAGCCCACGCGCCACGAGCGGACGCAACACATTGAAGCCGACGTAGTGGACGTCCGGCAACTCGCCCGCCATGCTCTGGCGGATCAACGTTTGGACAGCCTCATCATAACTCGGCGCGGCGACGCGGAAGTTGATCTTGATGTCCGGGTGGTCCTTCATGAAGCGATCGGCAATCGGCTTATGGATTACTTCGTGTTCGGGCCAGGCGTAATAGACATCGAGTTTTGTGTCGGCTTGCGCCGGCATGGCTGCCAGCGCGGCAGTGATGCCGGCGGCGAGGATCATTGCAAGGGTTTTCACATTGCTCTCCTGAGGTTCGAGATGAGGTTTGGAAACGGAGCTAGTGTCGGCCAAGCACCAGGCCCCGGATGAAGTGTTTCTGCATGAGAAGGAAAAGAGCGACTAAGGGCGCGGTCACGAGAACGCCCCCGGCCATAAGCGCACCGACATTTCCGGCGCCTTCGCCCGCCTGCCGGAAATAGGCAATTCCAAGGGAAGGCGTCATCATGTCGGGAGTGGTGATCACCACCAGTGGCCAATAGAGATCGTTCCAATGGGCCACGACAGAGAAGATCGAGAAGGAAGCGACGGCCGGCCATGCTGCAGGCAGCATGATCCGCCGGGCGATCGAGAGCTCGCTGAAACCGTCCAGCCGCGCCGCGTCGAGCACCTCGTCGGGAAAAGTCACGAAGAACTGCCGGAACAGGAAGATGGCAAATACCGAAATGATCCAGGGCAGAACCAGCGCGGCATAGCTGTCGAGCAGCCCGGATTTCGCCAGCGCTATGTAGATCGGGATCGTTGGTATCTGCACCGGCACCAGAAGACCGAGAAGGACGGCCGCAAGCAGAATTGGGCGGCCGGGGAAGGATAGCTTGGCCATCGCATAGCCACACGGGATGGCGATCGCGACCTGCAACACAAGAATTGTCAGGCACACGACAAAGCCATTTCCCATGAACCGAAGAAGCGGAATTGCCGAAAGCGCGGTGCTGTAATTGTCAATCGCGCCGTTAAGGGTCGGGGTTGGCAGCAGGCTGCCGTCGAAAATCTCGCTCTGTGGAGTCATAGAGGCAAGGATCATCCACACAAAAGGGAAGACCATTATGATCGCGCCGGTCACAAGCACGGCATGCAAGGCAATGCGGGATGCGGAAGATTGCGCCAGGATCATCATCATCGACCTCCACTTGCTTTCCAGCGCGCCCGGCGCTCGGAGACGTGCATCTGGACGAGCGACAGGAAAGTCACGAAGACGAAGAAAGACACGGAGATCGCTGACGCATACCCCACCCGGAAAAAGCGGAAGCCCTCTTCATAGAATGTGTAGAGAATGACGGAGGTGGACTTCATCGGGCCGCCCTGTGTGAGGACTGCAACCGTTTCGAAGACAGAAAAGGCGCGGATGATTGTCATTACGGTGACGAACAGCGTCACCGGCGCCAGCATCGGCCAAGTCACCAGCAGGAAGCGCTTCAGCCCCGTGTCCGCTCCGTCGATCGCCGCGGCTTCGTAGAGCTCCTCCGGAATGGTTGAAAGACCGGCCACGAAAAGTATCATGTTGAAGCCGACCAGCTGCCAGACGCCGATCGCCGAGAGCGCATACATGGCCGTCGAGGGATCGGACAGGAAGCTGACCGGCGATGCGCCCAAAAGCTGCAGCAATGAGTTGGCGAAGCCGAGACTTGGATGCAGGATCGCTTCCCACGCGGTTGCGAGAGCGACCAGGGTCGCGGCCACCGGTAGGAAGTAGGCGGTGCGATAGACGATGGCAAATCGTGACCGCGCGATCAAGAGAGCAACCAGCAGGCCCCACCCGATTGATGTCGGCACGACCACAACCACATAGAGCGCGGTGTTGCGCAGGCTCTGAGCAAAGCCTGGGTCCGTCAGCATGCGCGTATAGTTCGCAAGCCCGATGAACCGGACACCGGCCAAACCAAGCGAAGCATCTGTAAAAGACAGAAAGAAAACTAGAACGGTGGGCCCGATGACAAGAGCGGCAAGCAGCAGCGTCGCGGGTGTGGCCAGGATCATTCCGGCTTGTGCCTGGGCGCGAGCAGGGCGGTAGCCGCCTGAAATGTTCTGAGCCAAGCGACCGATCGGATTGTCGTCGACCACGGCCATATCAGGCTACCCTGCTGTGATCGCGACTCTGGCGCGAGCCGTCCCAAGGAAAGAACCATGCCTTTTCCGAGTCGATGGTCAGTCCCAAGTTGTCGCCGCCACGCAGTGATTGTGCTCGCTCGGCCGAAATCCGGGCGACGAACTCAGCGCCTGCCCCGGCATGGACAAAGACGTGAGCGTCCATCCCTGCATGCTCGATGCGCGTGACGCAAACCGGCAGGGCGCCCGGTCGGTCCCTGTCGACGAGGGATGCATGCTCCGGCCGAAAGGCCAGCGTTCCGGCCTGTCCGGATCCGAGCGCATCGCGAATGATGATCCTACTGCTGTCGATGATGAGCGCGCCGCCGACAGGGGCGGCCACCTCGACCTCGTTCAGGAATGGCTGGGCCAGGAACCGGGCAACATCGAGATCGACGGGTTCGCGATAAAGATCGGCAGGGGCTGCAACTTGGCGCAGCTCGCCGCCAAAAATGACGGCGACACGGTCGGAAAGTGCGGCCGCCTCGGCCTGGTCATGGGTAACGAAGATAGTCGTCGTTTGCATTTCCTTGTGGAGCCGCGCGATTTCGCCACGCGTATGAATGCGCAACGCTGCGTCCAGATTTGCCAAGGGTTCATCCATCAGGAAGATCTTCGGCTTGCGCACCATAGCGCGTCCCAAAGCCACGCGCTGGCGCTGTCCACCCGAAAGCTCCGCCGGCCGGCGGTCGAGCAGCGCATCGAGCTTGAGCAGCGCCGATGTTTGACGGACCCGCTCCTCGATCGAGCGATTGCGTTGGCCGGCCCCTGGCAGCAGGCCGCCAATCACCGGAAGCCGTTCCAAGCTGGTCAGCTCGCGCATGACCAGCGGGGCTGCGATGTTGTCGTACACACTTAGATGCGGATAAAGGGCGTAGCTCTGGAACACGAAGGCCAGGTCGCGGTCCTTCGGCGCCACGGTATTCAGCGCCTTGCCCCCTGCACGCACGTGGCCCTGATCCGCCCGCTCCAGCCCTGCTATTATGCGAAGAAGCGTGGACTTGCCGCAGCCGGAGGGCCCAAGCAGTGTCACAAATTCCCCGGCAGCAATCCTTAGACAGACGCCGCGAAGCACATCAGTCGCGCCATACCGCTTGCCGACATTGTCAATGTGGAGATCCAACGCAGCCATTCCGAGTTCCCTTTCGGTTGGCGACAGGGCTTAATGGAGCTTTATTTCATTTTCATGACAATACGGAGTTTAATTTCATTTCGCAACCGATTTCTCCATCGCCTTTCCCAGTGCCAGCATCAGGCTTTCGATCACGAAGATCTTGCCGATCATCGGGGTCAGCGTGCCGCCGATCGGATGGTCGTCAAGGCCGGAGGCCTGCAAGATGAAGTCCGCCGACTTGCCGAGCGGGCTACGGGCGCGGTTGGTGATGGCGACGGTCAGTGCCCCTGCGGAGCGGGCGCCCTTGAGGAACTGAACCGTATCAACGGTGAGGCCGGATATCGAAAGGCCGATCGCCACGCATCCGGGACTGAGTCCGTTGGCGACTTCGTGAGCCATGTTGGAGTTTCTGAACGCCAGCGCCGTAAGCCCAACTCGCAAGAGCCGATAGGCGAGCAGTTCTCCCGTCACGCCCGACATTCCTGCTCCGTAAAGATCTATCCTTCTGCTCGCCGCAATCACTTCTGCGAGCTTCTCGAGGGCCTCGAGATCGGCATTGCTGTGTGCGATCCCTAGATTCCGAGCCATCGTGTCGTGCAAGGTTTGCAGGGCGGCGTTGGGCTGCTGCGCGGCGGTGGATGGAGGCCTGGGGCGGCCAATCTCTGCCGCCAGCGCCAGCTTGAAATCGCGAAAGCCGGAAAAGCCGATCTGGCGGCAAAGCCTCAAAATGCTGGCTTCCCCACTACCCGCGAATTCGCCTAGTTCCCCGACCGAGTGGTGCAACACTTTCTCAGGATTTTCCAGGATGTATTTGGCGATCCGAGCGAGCGCATTCGGCAGATGATCGATGTCTTCCTGCAAGCCAGATAAGATGCTCTCGCGCTCTGCCGCTGTCGCGGCGGGTGAGTTAATGCTCATCGTCATGATACCCATACCTTATGAAGCCGCAGAAAAGAGAGCCAGATGCCATCGACCCGTCCGACGATTGGCTTCCGAAGCGCGCGCGACCAGGGGCCGACTTCGAGATTGGGAGAACAGGACTAGCCAGTGCTCGCCCGACTGGGAAGACTAGTAGTCCTCAATTCTGTTCGGGCCGGATCCACTTCTGAGCATCATAGCGGAAAAGCTGCGCCCTAAAAGGTCGCATTTCAAGCTCCTCTGATGGGCGCTATCCCAGAGATCATAGTGCTCATTGGGGTCTTCTTTATGATCGAACAACTCTCCTATTCCAACATCATGATATACATTTAGCTTATATCGTCCATCATAGTACATTGATGCGCGTGACCCCCGGCTCCCGTGGGATCGGAGAGAATTGTGATACTCGCTGACCACGTACGGCTTGTGGTATTCCAATGAGGTGTTGCCAAGCAGCATCTGGTCGAGTGACAGCCCCTGCATAGCGCTGGGGATCTCAAGACCCGACAACGAGAGCAATGTGGGTGCAATATCAACCAGCTCGACGAGTGCATTCGACACCGATCCTTGGGCTGAGCTGCCGGGCACGGAAATCATAAGCGGGACATGCACCAGACCCTCATAGAAACGGCAGCCTTTGTAGAGCAGGCCGTGGTCACCCATCATGTCACCATGATCGCTCATGAAGACAATGATGGTGCGATCCAGCTGGCCGGTTTCCGTCAAAGCGTCCAGTACCCGGCCGACTAGATCGTCGACTTGAGCCACCTCCGCATGATATGCCGCTCTCATCTCCCAAATGTCGAAGTTCGTGGGTGGCGCTTCATGCGTAGGCCCGGCGATCTCGTCATTGTGCGCCTGACCGACGGCTGCTGCGGCCTGCCACGGATCCACCGCGAATTTTGCCTGCTGATCGACTCGTTCAAATTTCTTCTGATGCTCGAGATCGATCGGCCTGAAGACAGGATCAGGCATATCACTTGGGTTGAAACGCCTGAGGTAGTCAGGCGGGGGATTGAGAGGCGGATGAGGTGCGTCGATATTAATGCCTAAATACCAATTACGACCAGAATGCATCTTGATGAAACGCTCTGCCCGATCGCCTGCCCAACGCGCCTGCCGATATTCTGCGGCCGGTCCCGGGCCATAATGTTGGTCAAGATACGGTTTGAAGTAGGCTACGGGATCGACCCCTTTTGACCACATCCACGCATGATAGTCATGGTTGCCTGACCACTCCGGAAATGGCTCAGGGCTCCAGTAGAACTCGGCAAATCCATCGTCGGGGCGCTTTTCTATCATGCCACGAGTGGCAGATAGGTGCAGCTTCCCTATGTGCCCCGGGTAGTATCCGGCATTCGCCATCAGTTTTGGGAGCAAAACGAGATGCGAAGGAAACGTGCCGGCGCCGTTTTGATGCACTTGGTGTGCGATCGGATACAACCCCGTCAGAAAGCTCGTTCGGCTCGGCGTGCAGATCGGGCTTTGACAATACGCACGAGCGAATGCTGTACCCCTCGCGGCCAGACGGTCGATATTGGGAGTTTGCGTGCCCTTGAACCCGAGACACCGCAGCGTGTCCCAACGTTGTTGATCACTGCAAATCCAGACAATATTAAAGTTGCCCAACTCTGATCCTCAAACGCAATAGAGGTCTAATTCGTTCGCCACCGGCGCGTCAATCGCGCCGGTGGCCGGGTGCGTGAAGACTACTTCAAATATCCAGCCCGTTTTAAGATATCCACGGCCTCAGTCTGAGCATCATCCAGGGCGGCCTGGGCACTTTTGCTGCCAACAACCGCCTCCTGCAGGGCTCGACCGAGGCGGTCGCCGATCTCCTTGAATTCAGGGATTCGAGGATAATACCACTCCGGCGCGACCCGAAGAGTTTCAGCATATGTTGCCGCGAACGACCCGTGGCCATAATTGTAGTCGTGCTTGGCAAGTATCTCCGGATCGTTCCACAGGGACGATCTCGTGATCGCGACAAAGGTGCTATCGAGTGAAATGCGTTTCATCACATCTTTACTTGTCGCCCACTGAAGGAATGCGGCTGCGGCTGCCTTGTTTTCTGATGCCGCCGGGATGACATAGGCCTGTCCCGCAAATGGCGGGAACCTCCCACTTATTCCGCCGGGCGGCAAAGCGAATCCAAGCTTACCTACGACTTTCGACAGCTTGGGGTCGAGAATGCGGCCGGCAGTAGGAGCGCCTTCCACCGTCATTGCAATGCGGCCCTGCTGCATCGCAATGACGACGTCGTCAAACGTTGCTGAGGTGCTGCCAGGCACGGTGAACCTGGTCATCACGTCTGTGTACCATTTCAGCGCCTCCACAGCGGCGGGTGTATTGACCGTGGGCGTCAGATCCGCCGGTTCGTGCGCGAAATATTTGCCGCCGAAAGCATACAGGACCTGGCCCCAAAACCAGATATTCTCACCGGTGTCGGGTTGCCCTCTTAGTGCGGTGCACTGAATATCAGCCTTTTTCAACAGCTCGCAGTCATCGCGGAATTCCTCCCACGTTTGTGGTGGCTGTTTGATACCGGCCTTCTCCAATAAGTCGGGACGATAGTAAAGGAGCTGCGTCGCCGCGAAATGCGGCAATGCCAGTTGTTTGCCGTCCTTATTGTACAGGCGAAGCACGGGAGCGATGAAATCCTGTACATCGGCACTCTTCATGTCGATGTAGTTGTCGAGCGGCTCCAGGATATCGCCAGATGCGTATCGCCCGAACTCCTCGCTCCCTAAGTAGACCACGTCGTAGCTGTTTGAACGTGTCAAGAGCTCGACCGACACCTTCTGAACGGTCGGCGCATAACCGAAGAGATCGAACTGCACTTCAGCGCCGGTCTTCTCTGTGAACTCGTGCGCAAATTTTTTGAGCTCAAGATCGTATGCTGAGTTTGTCGATAGGATCTTTATCTTTACGCCGTCGTACCGCTGCTGAGCCGATGCTCCCCCGCCAATGGCAACACCTAATGCGACAGCAAGAATTCCGATGTACCTCATTGCTTCTCTCCTTGAGCTAACGTTTCACCCTTTCACGGAACCGGTCGTTGTTGAGCCGGCGACGTACTTCTTTACGAACGGCACGAAAACCACGATCGGAACCAGCATAAGCACGCAGGCGGCTGCCGCTTTGCCCCAATCAGTTCCCTCAAACGGCATGAAATTCAGAATTGCGACGGCTGCAGTTTTTGCGTTATCGCGTGTTAGCGTCAGCGCGAAAAGAAACTCGTTCCAAGAACCAATAAAGACTAATATAGCCGTTGCTAAGATGCCGGACCTGGAAATAGGTATCGAGATAAGTGTCATCACCTGCAGCGTTGACGCGCCATCTATGGTAGCGGCCTCTTCGATTTCACGAGGAACTTGGTCAAAAAACGCCGATAAATACCAAATCGCGAGCGGGATAGCGAACGTGGTGTTGACGATGATCAGCGCAATCTTCGTGTCGACCAAATCTACTTGGCGGAAAAAGAGAAAATAGGGGATGATGTAAATCATCGCTGGCGCAGCCCGGAGCGCCAGTACCAACGTCAACAGCCTGCGCATGGAAGTCTTCTGCAGATGGGAGATGCCAAATGCCGCCGGGACCGAAAGCGCCATGGTCACTACAATGGTGCTGCATGAGACCACAATTGAATTGATGAGCGCCGAAGAAAAGTCCTTGTCGGCGATTATCGCGGTATAGTGCTGAATGGACGGCTCTCCCACGATCACCGGCGGCCATTGAAACATCTCTGTCGGCTCTTTGAGAGATGTCGAAAGTGTCCACAGGATTGGAGAGAATAGGAATAGCGCGAATGCAGCACAGATGACATATCCGTAGATGTATCGTCCAAGGTCTCGATGCATGATCAGCCCCCGACTCGGCCAGCCGAGATTCGGCGAACAAACCAAAAGCAAGCCCCGACGATTGTGGCTGTGAACGCCACGAGAATTGAGGCGGCATAATCGAGGTCAAGATATGTAAATGCGGTCAGGAAAGCGTAGAAGTTAAGGGGCTCCGTCGCCCCTGCAGGCCCGCCTCCAGTCAGCACGAAAATCACCGGGAAAATGCCGAGGACCTCCAAGGCTTGAAATACTGCAACGGCTCCCATTGCAGGTAAGACAAGCGGTATGGAGATATGCCGTTGGGCCTGAGCCCAGCTTGCACCGTCGAGGCTGGCCGCCTCATAAATCTCGTCGGGGATTGAATCCAGGGAGGAAAGAAGCAGCAAAGCAACTATAGGAACCCCAAACCAAACCGACACGATGATCACGGTAGCAAGCGCTGAGGCCTTGCCTCCCAGCAAGTCGGCGTCGAAATTGTGTCCGAAGAAGCTTGCGAAATAAGACAGGCCGCCCACACCAGGAATGACAAACAATTTCCACACAATTCCGCCTACCGCTGGCGGTACTACGGAGGGAAGCAGGGAAGCTGCTCGCATCCACCGTGTACCGATGAGCTTCTCCTTCAAAGCTAATGCCAGCGCCAACCCACACAGGAGTTGAAGCGCGACGGGCATAACGACTAGGGCAAAAGTCACGAAAGCAGCGTTGATAAATCGGCCGTCGGACAAGAAGCGTGTGTAATTGTAAATGCCGATGAAGGTCGTCTTTCCGGGGAAGGCGATGTTGAAATCCACGAATGAGAGCGCAACGACAGCCGCAATCGGGACGAACGTCGCAAGGCATAGGAACCCGATCGCGGGGGTAACCAGCGCCCAGGACACATTAAGCCGGGAATATGCCATGGGTCCGTTCCTCCTTGATGTCTATGCCCATGTTGAAAGCCTGGCCTGGCTGGCATTGGCGAGCTGAATGGGACCGAGTGCGTCAAAAGTCCGGCTAGGAAGGAGGTCCGGAACGTTGTTATGTCCGGACGTGCGAGCTCAGATCTGCGTTTCCGTTTCGTCCATCGCAACCTTTGTGTCCGTTTGGCTATAACGGAACGGGACATCCGTAAGTCCGGCCGCGTCGGACAGCTCGGCCGCCAGCAGCTGGGCGGGCAGAATGTCTACGATGGCCCGGGCAACACGGTTCTGCAGTGGAGGCACTTTCACAACTGTCAGGGTTTTGTGGTCGTGAGGCAATTCGCTCGCGGTTACTAGAAGAACTGCACAGCCGATTTCGGCTAACTCCTGCGCCAACCGCACTTCGCGACCATCGCCGAATATCAATATCCCAGTCGCCTGATCCATAGATTCCATCGGACCATGCAAGTAGTGCAGCGTGTCGCTGGCGCCTGCCGGAACCCTGACAGCCTCACGAATAAGCAAACAAGCTTCGCCCGCTGTACCAAAGGCGGATATTGCGCCAACGCAGTCGATGGCTCGCTGGTCACGGAAAATTTCGCCAGCACGAGCCATTTTCTTCGCCGAGGTCTTCAGGACCTCGCTTGCGATCTGGGGAATGTCGTTCCAATTAAAGCTCTCTCCACCGCCAAGAGCATCAACCAGCAGCCCGCCTGCCAAAAGCGACCCTGTGAAGCCGGTACTTGATGGCAGCGAATCCAGCCCGGACTCATACCGAATTGCCGTTGAAGCGGCGCGCGATAGCGGGTCATTGCCTTCATTCGTGATTGCAAGGGACGGCAACTGACTGTGCACGTTAAGCGCAGCAATGGGCTCGACGCTCCTTCCTCCGACAGAAAGCACGATAATGGAATCGCCAGGATCTCCCGGCTCAACGAGATCGACAGCGCGCCAGGTATTTGCCCGCCTACCGCGACGCTGAAGTTCGCCGGTCACCACCGCCGCAGCTTCGTAACTCGCGCCTATCCCTGTAACGACCAAAGTTCCGTTTTTGAATTGGGAAAGATCAAGTTTCCGAAGCTGCGGTCGGACAACTTCCAACGCATGGCGAAACTGATCAGGCTGACGGGCGATCGCCGATCTGTAAGTCATTGAACATCCTTGTGTTGAGGCATGATTGGACCTTCGGTGCTGGCGCCACCCGTGCGAAGTTGCTGCGCCATGACGCAGGCTCCCAAGACCGGCGGCCTGTTAAGGAAAGTGACGGCTAGGGTGGCCCCGAAGCGGCTGGCAATTTCGTGAGAAAATGCGTTGGCTAAAAGGGGTTGAGCAAGAATGACCCCACCGCCCACCACAACATGTTTGTCGTGCACGCCGCCTAACATCAGATGGTGGACCAACTGAGTCAGGGCCGCTGCGCCCTCGTCAATAACGCGTTTAGCCAAGGACGAACCTTCATTGGCGGCGTAGAAGATAACGGGTGCGTATCGCCCCAGAGCCGAGGCGCTGCCTTCCTTCGCAATCGCGGTGCCGATGTTCGTGGGGCTATTCAGTCCGAATGCCTCACAAAGCGCTTCGACAAGCGGCTCTGACCTCGCCCCTCCCAGGTCAATATGCAATCGCACTGCTCGGCCGGCCTCGCGTACTAAACCTGGAGCGCTCCCTTCGTCTCCGATTGCCCAGCCCCAACCGCCTGCGACATGCATCTTGCCTTTCTGGTCCCGAGCGACGGCGATTGAGCCAGTGCCCGCGACGACACCAATTCCGCTGGAAAGCCCCATGGCGAGGGGAAAAAGTTCTGCATCATTGACGACCCTTAAGGGGCAGGCAAAATGATTGGAAAGCGGCTGTTGGAGGACGGCGCACTCTTCCTCATCATCGCATCCATGAGAGCCAATCGCGATGCTGTTGGGCGTGGCGCCAGCAGCAAATCTGCGAATTAGCGCGATAAGTCGAGGGATATCGTGGTCATAGGCGCCAGAACGCCATTCACTGGTTCGCACGACCAAGTCGCGGGCCATACCCTGGTCCAGGCAAGTCCTCAAATGCGTTTTGGTGCCACCGATATCGACACCAATTGTTATAGAACCCATCTCTTCACTCTGTTCGCATTAGCATGTAGCGGCCGCGGTTCCAGTCTATTTTTAGAGGAATATCACTATTTTCCCATTCACAAAAGATGGTTTTTTTCATCATCTCGAGTTATCTTGCCGTCGACGAAGGGATGTCGGATGTCAGTTGCAAAAAGGGAGGCAGGCGCTAGAGCCCTAACGAAAATTATGTTCACTGCTTGGCAATGTGCTGAAAAGTTCCTATTGCTCTCGCTGCCCGCGTCAAATCAAACCCAGAGGAGCTGGAGCCCCGTGATCTCAAGGGAATCGTTTTAATGCAGGAAAACATTTTAGCGCGATTGCGATCGTCTCAGCCGAGCCTCAGTCCGGCACTCCTTCGCATCAGTGAGTACGTCCTCAAGGATCCCGCGAAGGTCGTGCACCAGACCATCACGGAGGTCGCTGACGGATCTGGATCGAGCGAAGCGAGCGTTTTGCGGTTCTGCAGAGACATCAAATTTTCGAGCTTTCAGCGTTTCAAACTGGCATTGGGAATCGAACTCTCAACTAACCAGACAATCAGACATGCCAGCCCGTCCGGTGACATCATCGACGATACGCTGTCCATGGCCGTCACGGCACTCAGTCAGACAAAGGACCTGTTGAACCAGGCCGCTCTCGAATTGGCGGTAAAACATATCATACGAGCGAAAAGTATCGATCTCTACGGTTTGGGCGGCTCTGCGAATGTGGCCCGATATGCGCATTACTTGTTTATTAGATCTGGACTGATGTCGCGCGTGCTGGACGACCCGCATCTCGCCGTCATGAGTGCGGTGAATCTCGGACCCAAGCACGTGGCACTGGCAATTTCGGAATCTGGCTCGAGCAAGGATACCATCAACTCACTCATGGCAGCCAAGGCTGCTGGCGCGTTCACCATAGCAATCACATGTCACATACGCAGTCCAATCGCTGCCAAGGCGGACGCTGTGCTGGCAGCATCCTCGACGGACACCCCCATCATGCGAGGAGCATTCTCCCGGGTCGCTGGACAATATTTGATTATCGACATCCTCGCCAACATGATCGCTAAAGATGGCAGCAAGTTCCAGGCGGCTATGCAGCGAACCGCGGAAGCCACCATAGATAAAAGCTTTTAACCGAAACGTTCGCGCAGGTAGTCGTTAAGGAAACGACCGTCGGGATCAAAGAGAGCCCTTTGGGAAACAAAATCCCGGTACCTTGGGTACAAGCCTTCGATCTCCGGCCGCCCCAGACTGTGAAGTTTGCCCCAGTGCGGACGACCGTTCGCTGAGGAAAAGATCGTCTCGCAATCACGGATGAAATCCCAGTAGTCCTCTCCTGCTGCGCCGGACACGGATATCATCGCAGTCTTTCGCTCAAAGTATGGACTCAGCCAAATAGCGTCAGCCGCTACGGTTCTATACTCCACCGGGAATATCTGCGACGGATACTTTGTCTTTATGAGCTTCCGGATTTCGCGGAATACCGACGGACCGTCCCCGTAGGGCACCGCGTACTCGCATTCATTATGGTTCGGCATCGGAATTGAACCCGGAAATATCCGGTAGCTCGGCCCTATTCTCTCGCCGACCCGATCTTCGACAGACTCCGGCGATTGAGCCGTGACGTTCAGCGTCCTCAGTTCGCAGACATCGGATTTGCTGCGAGTACGTCCCATGCCAAACGTGTTGGGCAGGCTGTATAACGAGGCCGAGTGTTCGGTCGGGCACCAGAAAACGCGGAGACTCCTATTTTTTTGGCATAGCTGATCCAGGTGATCCATGCATTCTTCGAAATCCTCACGCCATATTTTGTCATGAAGATCAAAAGCGGGAACAAGCTTCATCGTGACGGAAAGTACCACGCCGAACATTCCGATGGAGACTTTTGCAGCGTTGAGGGCATCCGGGTTTTGTGAGGCATCGACATTGACGATCGATCCGTCGCCAGTCGCTATCCGCATTCCAACTATCGGCCCTGCTAAGCATTTTAAACTATCTCCGCTGCCATGCGTACCCGTCGATACGGCCCCGCTTATGGTTTGCAGATCGATATCACCCTGATTCGGCAACGCCCAACCTGCAGAGCGCAGTTCAGAGCCGACGTCACAAATCCGCGTTCCGCCGCGAAGCGTCACCTTGCCGTTGGCGTGGTCGATGTTTTCGATCCCGGATAGGCGCTCCGCGGAGATCAGAACGCCGTCCGTGGGGACAATTGGCGTATAAGAGTGCCCCGTACCCACGACGCGGACGCGCAGGTTGTTCAAGGCTGCTGCCTTGATCGTACAGCAGACGTCATCGTCCGAACTTGGCATCGCGAAATGCTTTACCCGACAAACCTGATTGCTCACCCAGTTCCGCCAAATCAAGCTCGGGCCGAGTGTCGGCGAACTTATTTCTGAAGAATGCAATGGAGTTCTCCTGCTATGTGTTCTCAGGCATTTGGCGGTAGCGACCATAGGTATGATGGATACCATCATCGCGATGTATATAAAAGACGATTTTTTTCATTCTTGATCGAATGCACCGAGGCGGAATCCGACTCTCGTGCGGGTCACCAATCGAAAACCGTCTTGAACGGTTTCCAGGCCTCATGGGAGCCGGGCTCTGCTCATCTCAAGCCTTGATGGCTCCCGAACTCAGGCCCGGAAACTAGAGCCCGCCGCAAAAGACCGTGCCGCTACCAACCCGAAATTGTTGCCGGTATCCCCTGCCATCAAAGGGTACGCACCCGCCTTTCGGTACTGGCGCGATGGAGCCATCCTGATGTAGAGATAAAAACATCCTCTATCACCTGGGCGAAGTGGCTGGCTCTCCATTGGTTGCAGTCAAGAGGTTCCATGCGTCGCGAATCCCGCACGTACGTTGAGAGCGCGAAGAATTGTCCGAAGGCAGATGGTTGGAGGTGCATTCTCGGCTCGTCGATAGCATGGAACCTCTGGGACAGCAGACTGCTCGCATTATGCGCGGAGGCGCGCGGCATTAAGGCCGATGAAGCCGTCCTGAATGAGAAGGCGCTCGCTCGCAGACACGCCCATAACTTCGAGGCTATCAGCAGCACGGAAGGGTGGGGCTTGCGGACACCGATGTTATCGGAGGAGAAGAGCCGTGAGCCTACAAGCCCCAATGTCAGCGGCTCTCATGCGGTGGATGAGTCGAAACTGATGTACTCGATACGACACAAAGGGAATGGGTAAGCCAGTGGAGCAGTTCAATTGAGCAGGTGTCGCCAACAGTCATCGAGGGGCCAGCTGGATCTCAACCTCGACTGTTTCCATTAAGTGTTCCGGCCAGCTTACACGCCATGACGCTTAGTATAGGCGGTTGTTGATCGTTTCGCTCAATTCCGGAGAGCGTTGCCTGATTCCTTCCGGATGTACCGGGACACCTTCTGCGGCGAGTTTTGTCGAACACCTCGGATGCTATGATTTTCGTCTCCGCAAGGGTGCCCGTCAAAATCGAAGATGATCAGTCCAGGCCGAGGCCGATCGGAGGTCGTGATTGAGGATGCGACCGTCATTTCGGGTCACCCGGACGAATAACGGGCAACAAATCAAGTCCCTCGTGACGATGGACGACGACATCCGTTCCGTCCAACATGATGACGTCGTATGAGGGTGCAGCCGCGACGAATATGGGCTTGCCATATTGTTCCCAGTCCAGAACGATATGCTGCGCCGTGCCACGGCTGGCAGTGAAGGAGATTCCTGACAGACTGCCTGCTGCAGCGACATGCCGATGACCAAAGAGCATGTGGCGGACCGATGCGTTTTTCTTAACAATGGAAAAGAACCGCTCGGTCTCCTTCATGTCGCATGTCCTAAAGCAGGGCACATGCAAGTCCGATGGTGAATGGTGCATAGCAACCACGACTGGTCGGCCGGCGCCACGGACAAGCTGCTCTTGGAGCCATTCAAACCGGCCACCGTCGAGACAACCGCCAGGACTAATGTCGTCCTTCGTGTCGAGCAAGACGACGAGCCACTCGTGCAGGTCTACAGCCGCCTGAACGAAGCCTTCTCCGCCGAAGACGCCTCGAAACGCGGTGCGGTTGTCATGGTTGCCGATGGTCAGATAGACGGGGAGCCGGACGTCGGACAAAATCTCGCGCAAGAGCACGTAGGCGGCCGGATCCCCGGTGTCAGCAAGGTCTCCGGTAATAAGGATGAGTTTGGCATCTGCGTGTACGCGCGAGACGTGGTCCAAGGTGTCGCATAATCTCTGCGCCGGATCGATGCCGTAAAGCATCTTGCCAGGTGCGACAAAATGGGGGTCTGTTATATGAATGATTTTTTGCATTGCTCCACACTTACATAAGCCCGACTCCGGAAGGAAATGGGGCAAGAAACAGGTCTTAGGTTGGACCAGTAAATGACCATTCGTTATGGGGACCATTTATCGGCCACAAAAGCGACGATTTCAGCGGCGCTGACATGGACCGGGCGCCGCAATATGTTGCCTCGAGGCCCATTATGCGACCGCCTTCGTCGCTTCGTACACAGGCACCTCAAAATTTGTGCCATTTCCGCCCGTTCAGAGTGGACGGCTGCGTACCGCTTGCAATCGTTTCGGCCGGGCCGGTAGAATCCTCGACCTCCCGCTAGGTCACCTTAATTCATGGAGTTGGAGTGCGCCCCTCGGACCGGACAGGATGAACAAGCAGAATTGACTTGGAAGCCGGGCTTTCGAAGGATGGAAGCCCATGGTGACTTATCGCACGCACAGCATCGAGTTCAAACGTCAGGTAGTGCAGGAGTTCCTGTCCGGCGAGACGCTGCATGGTCTCGCCAAGCGGCACGAACTGCCGCGTAACCTGATCCGCATCTGGGTTCAGAAATACGAGGCCGGCTCCTTCGACGAAGACGTGGCGGCGGCCGACACGATGCAGACCTATGAGGCGCGGATCGCAGCGCCGGAGCGGCTGGTAGGCCGGCAAGCCTTGGAAATTGAGTTTCTAAAGGGGGCTCTGAAAAGCGCACCACGTCCGAGAAGCGGGACTACATCCGTGATCACCGGCCCGGCGGTGTCTCCATCGCTGAAGGATGCCGGCTGATGGGGATCGCGCGATCAACCTACTACGATCAGCCCGAAACCGCCGTGGATGACACAGCGCTCGTCGAGACGATGGGTGAGATCTCCGACAGCTTCGAAGCTTACGGCTATCGCCGCATGCAGGCGGCGCTGCGGCAGCGCGGCATCCTCGTCAACCACAAAAAGGTCAGACGGTTGATGCGCGAGCACGATCTGCAGCCCAGGATCAGGCGGCGCTTCATCGCCACTACGGAGAGCGATCACGAGTTGCCGATCTTCCCGAACCTGGCGAAGAACGTGACACCGGCCGGCCCGAACCAGCTCTGGGTGAGCGACATAACGTACGTGACGATTGCGGCGGGCTTCGTCTACGTCGCGGTCATTTTGGATGCCTGGTCACGCAAGGTCGTTGGTTACGCCATCGGTCGGTCGATCGACGCGCGCTTGACCGTTGCAGCATTGAAGGCGGCAACCGAACGACGAAAACCCCCGCCGGGCTGCGTCCATCACTCGGACCGAGGGTCGCAAGGCGGATTCAAGCGGTCGTCGCAACACTGATTGTGTTCACTCACGACAGCAACTCGTCAAACGCTTCTGCCGGCGTTTTCCAGCCAAGGGTTTTTCTCGGTCGGGCATTAAGGGCCGCGGCCACGGCGGCGATCTCGTCGGCGCTGTGGACGCTCAGGTCGGTGCCCTTCGGGAAGTACTGACGCAGCAGCCCATTGGTGTTCTCGTTGGTGCCCCGCTGCCATGGGCTTTGCGGATCGCAGAAGTAGACTTGGACGCCCGCGTCGATCTTGAGACGATCGTGCTGAGCCATTTCGGCTCCCTGATCCCAGGTCAGCGAACGGCGCAGTTCTTCGGGCAAGGTGATGATGGTCCGCGTAATTGCGTCGCGCACGGCTTCGGCCCCGTGTCCCGCGAGAGCGGGTCCATTTTTCATGCGCGGAGCTTCGCCATGCCCCGCAAGCCGGGGAAGATGGAGTAGCATCGTGAAGCGTGTCGTACGTTCAACCAGCGTGCCGATCGCCGAGCTGCCAAGACCAAGGATGAGGTCTCCCTCCCAGTGACCCGGCACCGCGCGATCGGCCGCTTCGGCGGGGCGTTGACTGACCATGATCTCCGGCGAGACAAAGCTCTTGCCTCGCCTGAGTACGCGCGCCCTGGGGACCCGCAGCACGCGCCCCGTTCGCAAGCAGGCCGACAGTTCGCGGCGTAGCGCTCCCCGACCCTGAACGAAGAGGGCTTGATAGATGGCTTCGTGGCTGATGCGCATCGTCCGGGAAGTCGATCGGCAAGCGTCGGGCAATCTGCTCCGGGCTCCAGGCCCTGGCCCAGCGCCGATCCTTTCGCGGGCCATGCCAACGGCCCTTCCACGGAACGGCGGGACCAGGAACGGCGGCGCCGCTCGGGGTCATGACGACGCCGGCCAGTAGAGCCGACGGCGCGCGTCTGGCCTTCTTACGGATAGCGGCCCTTGGGGACGATCTCTACGTCGAATTCGCCACAGAGCGCGTCAACTCGCGGGTCGACGTAGAGTGCAGATCCGCGGCTCCAGCCTTCTCGCGCAAGCATTCGGCGTCTCCGCATGATCGACGCACGATGTTTGCACAAATGTAATGGCCGCTGCAAGAGTGATGCACGATGGACAGTGGTGGGGCACGCGTTGACGAGATGTCAAGCATTCAGGATTTTCGCTTCCTTGGCGGCGTTGAGAAATGCCACGCGCGCTACCTCCGGTGCGCTGCCGCCGCCGAGCACCTTCATGCACGCCATGCGAGCCTGGATGCGGCGCCCGGTTTCTCCAATGGGCCAGCGGTAAAGCAGCATTTCGGCGGCTTCGCGGGTGCTCGAAACACTGACTTTGCCCGAGGACAGCAAAACGGTCACGGGCTCTTCGAACGTGCCGACGTCTCGTTCGCTGGTCATAAACAGGTCTCCTTCCGCAACCCCCACAAGAGCTTACGGTCGAAACCTCCATTCCGTTGCGTCACGTTTGTCCCGGTGGGCGAACGTTCTGTGAGGATGGGACCTCGTCCAGAGCGCGGGCTTGATCGCTCTGACTAGACTCGCCAACGCGTTGCGGTCCTCAAATAGCGAGAACCGTCCTTATCGCTACCGGCCACTTGCCGGCGCAGGCATCCGCAGACGGAAGTCAATACTCATTTCTGAGGATGGAAATCTCGCGTGCAGATCGGCGAAGCTGGGCCAGAGGAGTGATCGTCATGACCGTTGCCCATGGCCTCGCCAGCGACCCCAGCGGGATGTGGCGGGTCGTCTTCTTGCCTGAAGAGCTGCATCTCTATGTGGAGTTCAATCGGCCAGGCGCCGGCACAAATCCCGTCGACTGGATGAGCCTCGACGACTTCCTTGCACGGCGCCCAAAAGATGCTCTCCACCAGCGGGCGCGCGACAGACTGGTCTCGCTTATTTGCAAGGCGCTTGGGGCCTGTCCCGGCTGACGCCCAACCGTTCTATCGACTTGGGAAATAGCCTATGCTTCTATCCCAAGGCGACGGGGGAAAGCGCTATGGGCAGGGGAAGAATGATCGCGGTTTTGGCCGCAGCTCTGGTGATTGCCGGTTGCCAGAACAGCGGGTACTTGCTCAAAACATACAGCGCTTCTGTCGCGCCCAAGCACGTCGTCCAGACCGCTGGCGGCTCATTCTGGGTCTTCGATCGTCCGGACCTTGGCAAGATCATGACAACGCCGTCGCCAGGGACAATCGCCGCGCCGGCGATCATCAGCGGAGCAACGGTCGGTCTGGTAAAGCTCGATCCAGTCGTTGCGGCGCACCAGGCTGTCGCCCTGCAGTACCTCGCTCAAACTGGCCGGACCTGCGAGATCAAAACCAGCGTCGAGATTTGGCGCCCGGAGTTTGAACACACCTACGTTTGCTAAAACTGAGGGTCGGGAGTCGCGAGCGCAAGAGCGAACCGTTGCTGCCTTGCGCATCGCCCTCTAGGCCGCCGGCGTCGAGTTCATCCCGGAGAACGGCGGCGGCGCCGGCGTGAGGCTCCGCAAACCTTAGCACTACTTTGGCAGATTTTTAGCGGAGAGGGTTCTGCAGCAGTGGGGACAACGGATTGGGGGCGGCTGCGCGAGCGCGGTGAGGATGGCTTGCCTGACGGCGGGTAGGCTCGGTTGGGGCGGCGGGCCGAGGATTCTTTTTTCCCCCTCCCGCTTGTTTGAGGCGGCGAGATTGCAGGAAGGCGTAGGCGATCATCGTCATCAGCGCGTGCCGGTGCAGGCCCGTCCATGAGCGCCCCTCGAAGTGGTCGAGGCCAAGTTCCTCCTTGAGCTGCTGATGCGCCTGTTCGCAGACCCAGCGCGCCTTGATGGCGCCTGCGATCTGCTTGAGCGAGGCGTCCGCGGGCAAGTTGGAGAGGTAGTATTTGCGCTCGCCGGTCGAGCGGTGCTCGCCGATCACCCAGACCTCCTCGCCAGGCAGATGCTGAGCGCCCATGTCGCGGATGCGCTGGGGTGGCCATCTGCAACCCGGACACGGACAGCGGCGAAGCGGGCCGAGAGGCGGCCTTTGGTGCCACGCCGCCAACTGACCGTCCGCCATTGGGCTTTTTCCAGCATCGCCTGCGCGGTCATCGACTTCACATCGGGGATATGCCGGCGGCGCGGGCGGCCGTGTCCGGCAACGGGGAAGATCATCGCCACGTCGGCGGCATAGACCTTCTGCTTGAACGGGATACCGACGGCCCAGGTAAGGCCGCGCTCGGTGAGCGCCTGCCGGAAGGGGGCGCTCAAGCCATATCCGGCATCGGCGAGCACGCAGCCAAAGCGTAAGCCGGCTGCGCGAGCCCGGTCGATCTCGGCCAGCGCGATTTCGGGCTTGGTCCTGTAGGCACGATGGTCCTCGGGCACACCGGCACGGTCGAGCCGGGCGGGATCGGAAGTCCAGCTCTCGGGCAGAAACAATCGCAGCCCCACCATGACCGGCACTTCGCCAGAGGCCAGCGTCAGCGACACCAGCGTCTGGCAGTTGGCGTTCTTGCCAAGCGCCGAGGCATATTGCGGCGCGACGCCGACCGAGTGGCGCCCCTTCTTGGGGAGCGCGGTGTCGTCCACGATCAGCCACGCATCGTTCCCGCCAACTTGTTTGTCGGCCTCCGCGAGCAGCACCTTCTCCAGCGGCGCAGCATCCCACACGCCGCTCGCGATGAAGTGGTGCAGCTGGTCATAGTTGACGCCTGCGTCGCGCGCCGCCATCGGTTGGACGCTCTTGCGATCCCGAAGGCCAATCAGCCCAGCAATATAGGCCGGACACATCCGCGCACGCGTCTTGTGCCTCAACGCCGAGACGAACGGCTCAAGCCACCGCTCCAGATCGAGTTGCCAATCCCTGTTCATGGCCGGCCCCTCCAAAAGCCGACCTCTCATGAATCACGCAAAACGGCTCTTGGGAATCCTCGAAACGCTCCCGGAGCTAAAAATCTGCCAAAGTAGTGTTAGGCCGTAGACTCATTACTGCGCAGCCACACACCTGCTTTTCGCCATCGGACGAAGCGGTTGCAACCGGTGGTGCGCGGGCCATAGCGCTGAGGCAGGTCGCGCCATGGGGCACCGGAGCGCAGCACCCAGAAGATGCCGTTCAGCACGCGCCGATCATTAACACGCGGCACACCTCTTGGTTTGTTGGGTAGCAGCGGCTCGATCACCATTCAAGTTCTGTCAGACCATATCGGCTCATGGTAAGCCCTGAATCAGAATCCGGCCCGATGTGGAGTGTCAGTAGGACGTTTCGTTCGTCACCTGTCACCTTATCGAGCAGTGAAGAAAATGCATCGCACATTGCGCGGCGAACGTGCTCCGCAGTGATTTCCGGCAGAAGCTCTTGGTTGCGGTCGGGCCGAGCAAGGGGCGAGCTTCTTGCCGGGCCTGCGCCAACACCAGAGTGAGTTCGGGGCCGAGACAAGCTGTAGAACGTCGCCTGCTTGGAATGCTTCCCCTACCAACACAAAAACTCATTGCCCGACCGCCTGTGCCGATGATCTCCGGGGATACGCCACGACGCCTGCTTGATTTATGCGGGAGTCTCCCGACTACGTTGCTGGATGGGTAGCACGCCACAACTTGAAACGGTTTTGATCGAGATGATTGTCCAAGCTGCAGATTTTCCAACGGCCAGCTTCGATTCCGTAGCAGGCGACGGCGCCGATAAATCTGGAGGCCGAATACTCTTCAATGTTCGCGTTGACAGCCATGCGGATGTTCAGCGAGTTGTCGCGATCGCGAGCAAATCGGACGGGGGGATGACTCCTCTGCTTCTGCTGTTGGATCGTACGGGGACGTCGATCAAGATCCACGAGGTGCCGGGTGAGGACTACCCATTGGTAGTCTCCATCGCCCGTTGGGCCAATCAGCCCCTTCACTCGCAAGCCATTACCAGCGTCAATGTCGAGGTTACCCTGCTCCTGGACGCTGTCGCATCGGAAGCACGGCCGGAATAGCTGAATTGCGGACTCAGCCGATGTTAGCGGGGCCTACGCGTTATGAACGGGGCCCCACTCCTCCTGCTGCTTTGTGCATTCCACACTGCCATTTATGCGACTTTTGAGGCACGAAGCGTGAACATTGGCGCATAGAAGTCTGGTTTCTCACCGCCTTGAACTTCGCGCCAGAAGGGATCATTCGGCTGCGGTCCAGAGGCTTGGCGCGGGAGAGTAAACCCAGACCCGCGCCGGCTTTTCCACGAATGACTGCCAGGGAGATCAGCACCTGACGCAGAAGTCGGCTGGGCACTCCGGACCACGAATCCAACGCCGACGGGAGATTTAGGTACCGGGCTCGGCATTGTCGCCACGGAAGTGGTAGCTGTCCACCACCCTCTCGCGAGCAGGGCCGAACAGTGGCGTCGAGAGTAGATCCTCCAGCTTGGCGTTGGCCGACCAGGGCTCGTCTATGAGGCACCAGTCAAGCAGGAAGTGGTCGCCATCTTTGGAGATCAGCAGCCCAACGCCGATCCGAGTTTTGAGATCGTACTTCGCCGCTTGGGTAAACAGTTTCACTGCGTTCGTTCTCATCCTGATCCCGTCCTCGCCAATGACTGGCCAGTCGGGATCCATACTTGCGACCATGAAAGTGCAATCGGTCATCGGGAACGCGAACCTGAATGGTCGACGAGGTGTTCCAGCCTTGCTAGCCTCGAGGGACACGACAAGCCGCCTTTTGAACTCGCGCCAGATGGATCGGGGGACGCGAGCGAACTCCTCCATGATCCGGTAGTAGTCCGTGCTCCTTTCAGGGTTGACGATGTGACTTTGGAGGTCCCGCATGATGTATGAAAGATCAAACCCGCCAAGATCCTGCACGAAGGCGCGCAACTTCTCGATCGATCCAGGCTCCGGCAAGTCCATCTCCGACAGGAACGCGACCATGATGTCGGGCTCCTCCACGACCACGCCGGCCTCGCGCAGTTGCGGCAGGACCAACTCTCGATATTCGAAGTACAGCCGCACGTCGTCGGGGACGCGCAGTTTGTCCAATATTCCCAGATAGTCGTGCGCGGCCACGATATGAATGAAACCCACCGTAGCCGAGACGTGGAACTTGGTCTCCCTGCAGTCCGCAGGCAGCAGCCGGCCAGGAAGGAAGACGACGATCTTCTTGAGGTCTAGGAGGTCGCCCCCTTCACCGCTATCTCGTGGCCCTGTGCGTTCGTGAGGCGGATCTCCTCGTGCTCGGCCAGGTATCGCACCGTGTCCTTGATCTGATCCGTCGCTTTCCGGAGCACCTTCCTCCGGAACCACTGTCGCTCAGCCTCAGGGTCCGACGTCTCCTCTGCCCGTTCCTTGAGCTGGAACACCATAGCCAATGATCCGATCTTCACCATTCCGTCCGCCAGTTCGACCTGCTGTTTCGGACGAGGGAAGAATCTCGTTTCGGAGAAGGTGAACTCCTTCCAGAAAGTGGTGGCATTGAGATGTGAAGTGAATTCTTCCAGCGTCATGTCGTACAGATAGGCTATTGCCGGTACACGTTGAAGTGCGGCTAGGGATCGTCAGCAATCAGATAGCCGCGCGTCGGTTACCGGAATTGAAAGAGAGATTCTCCTCGCAACCGCCGAGCTAGCTGTGAGCCTTCAGGAGGTTGTCCATTCGGCCCTGACCGAGAAAGCTGAGGTTATCGAAGCTTCAGTGATTCTCGGAGGACCGAATGAACATCCATAAGAATGCCCGTCTGACGCCGCTGCGTCGAGAGGAGATGGCCCGCGACGTTGTTGAAGGCCGTTTTTCCGAAGCCGATGCGGCGCGAACATACGGGGTGACGGCGAAGGTGGTGGCGCGCTGGGTGGAGCGCTTCCGGATCGAGGGAAGCGCTGGCATGCTCGACCGTTCCTCGCGGCCAAGACAAGCCCGAAGCGAACCCAAGCCGCGGTGGCGGATGCGGTCGTGGCGCTGCGCCGGCAGCGCCTGACCGGCAAGCACATCGCCATGCAAACCGGCGTGTCGGAGGCGACGGTGAGCCGGGTGCTGGCACGCGCCGGCCTGTCGCGGCTGAAAGACCTGGAACCGGCCGAGCCGGTGCGCCGCTATGAGCGCGAGCATCCCGGTGAGCTCATCCATCTCAATATCAAGAAGCTCGGCCGGATCGGCTCTGTGGGGCACCGCATCACCGGGCGATATCCTGGCGCGGTCAACCGCCATCTTTGGCATCGGCTGGGAGTTCGTCCACGTCTGCATCGACGATGCCTCGCGCGTCGCTTTCGTCCAAGTCATGCCCGACCAGCGCAAGGAGAGCGCTGTCGCCTTCCTCGAAGCTGCCATCGCTTATTACGCCAGCGTCGGCATCAAAGTGCAGCGCGTGATGACCGACAACGGTTCATGCTACCGGTCAAAAGCTTTCCGGACAGCCTGCAAGCGTCTGGGTCTGCGTCAGATCTTCACCAGGCCCTACACGCCCAAAACTAACGGCAAGGCTGAGCGCTTCATCCAGACGAGCCTGCGTGAATGGGCTTACGCCCGAGCCTACAACACTTCTCATGAACGCACCGCCGAACTGCCATGGTGGCTTCATCGCTACAATTGGCACAGGCCACATGGCAGCTTACAATCAAAACCACCCATCAGCCGCCTCGGCTTCGATCGGGACAACCTGCTGAGGCTCCACAGCTAGCTAAGAATGAAAGCAGTCTTCACCTCGCCCCGGCCGATCAGCTTGGAGAAACGGCGATAGTCCGAAGAGGAGAGCAGAGTTCCTGCGCCAACCCGATCCGTGCCATTCCATTCTGATCCGCTGACGCATAGCGCTCACCAGACTGTCCGAACTGTGCTGAGATATATTCTTGGGGTCGATGCCTTCCTCGACTAGTCGCGGTAGGCGACGATCTCATTTTCCGTATGTATGCCAAGCTAGGGAAATTTTCGGCAGGGAAGTAAACTAGCAGGCCGTTGAAGAAGTCAGGCTCTTTCGCAAACGAAGCCTGACTCGTCAGCGTTGTGGGCGTAGAAATGGTCGACGAGGCGGCCTGCAGTTCCAAAGACAACCCAGCCGCGGCCACAGGCTGGGTTGGTCGTTCTCATCATGCCCCTGCCACGAGAATTCCGCGCAGGCTGAGCCATCGCGGGTGCCATATCGGACATCGAGGAAGCCCTTGAGCGCGCCGAAGGCGATCTCGCCATCCGCCGAGCCTTTGAATGTCAGATGCGCTTCCTCGACGAAATCGAGGAAGTCGTTATCCCAAACATCCATCTCGACGATGCGCCAGCGGCCGGCAACGGCCTTGGCGAAGCTGGGAACCTTGGCCATCAGCCGGTCTCCGCCATGAGCTTTGGCAGTCGCACCAGATTGTTAGGCAGCGGCTGCGAAGGTGAGGGCCCATCCGACACGGTCGCGACCGCGGCGACCGAGAAGTGATCCGTCGACAGAAGCCTCTTGACCTTGGGCTGCGTCAGCACCGCGCTCAGGAATTTTGCAGCGATGTCGCCCTCTCCAGCAACCGGTCGCGGTTCTTGGAGAACACAGAATGATCCCAGGCCGCATGTCAACGCCAATCCCGACGAACCAGCGGAACAGAAGGTCGTATTCCAGCCGTTCCATCAAAAGCCGTCCGAGCGGATCGAGTAGAACGCCTGTAGCAGCATCGCTCGCAGCAGCTTTTCCGGCGGGATCGAAGGCCGCCTCATCGGCGAATACAGCGCCGCCTAGTCCCGCTCCAACGCCGCCAGTGCCTCGTTCACAATCGCCCGAATGCGGCGCAACGGATGATCGCGCCGCACCCGAGCCTCGAGATCAACACGAGCCACTTTTTCAACAGTCTGCTAGTCATCGTCCTACTTCGCGCCGCCAGTTCCCAACAGTAACTTGGCCAAAGCAAAAATAATAGTGGCTACAGCAACGCAAAAAGCAATAATCAAAAAAATTCCCCCAGCGTTTAGATCTTCAATCCAAACGACAGCAGCCAAGCCGATCAAGAACCCAATAGCTCCGGCCGAACCGTACTGTAAGAAGTTCATCTATCCGCCCTTGATGCCGAAAGCAGACGCAATCTCCTTGCCGTATTTATTTGATACGTCTCGTATCTTTTTCTTGAAATTATCCAAGTTCCATCCTGGTTTAAATAAATCGTTGTCACCCTGTATCTCGCCCTTCCAGGCGTTCATCGCGGCGACGAAATCACCGTATTCTTCGAACTTTGACATGTCCTCGTACAAGATTATTGGCTTCTCGTCTCGTATGCTTTTCCCTGGCGCCCAAGCAATCAAAAATGGTCCTTTCCCGTCAGGCGACCACCCAGCGCGCCTAGCGGAATCGATTGCGACCGTTGACATGGACAGACCAAAATTCGAAACAACTACCTCGCAGTCTTCCTTCTTTGATCCCGCGTTGAGTTTGTCGGAAATATTATCATCATTTATCGGCCAAACTGTAACCATCTGGTTGGCTGGCGACAGATCTAAGTTGAAAGCAGAGACAAAACTATTGAGATATGCCTGGCACACCTTAAGATGTCTATCTTTGTCAAACTCAGAAGCTTTAGCAGGAAATGCTAAAATGCCGTATGCCCCGAAATCTTCAGGAGGGTATTCTCCTGGTCCGCTGAACATCCGACTTGCCTTAACTCCTTTGGACAGTGTATTACCTACATCTTGCACTGCATTGGTTAATACCTGACCTATTTCTTTTATCGCCTTTAGATCCTTGAAAGGATCAGTAAACCAGTCGGCGTCAGCCTTGACTGATGAGAAGACCACGATGGGGAGGCAAAGCAGTAGAGCGGACAATTTCCGGGCCATAGTCGAAGCCTTATTGTTTCGAGTATTCCTGCATAACATTATCATACTGCGGTCCTTTTCCAAAACATTAGGAGGCCACAGGGGGATTGGGTCACGCCTTGACCCGGCATGCGGGAACCGGCGGGGGGAGCACCGCGCAAGGGAACGGGCGCACGACGCGGCACGGCGGCTATGCCGTCAGCCAGCGCGTCAGAAAGCGCATCGAAGAGGCGTTCGGCTGGATCAAGACGGTCGCCGGGCAGGAGAAGACAAGTTGCGCGGTCGCGACCGCGTCGAGTGGGCCTTCACCTTCGCTGCCGCCGCCTACAATCTGGTGCGATTGCCGAAGCTGCTGGCGGTGCCGGCATGACCGCGCCCGCGGGCTGCCAACTGGTCGGCCCCTGGCGGATCATCGAAGCCGATCTGTGGGATCGCAGCTACCTGAACCTCGGTAGACCCGCAACCATCACCGTCGGAGCCGACAACCATGGCGAGATCGCCTTTGGCGCCCTGCAAGCCGGCCTCGATCTCAGTTACAGCCCCTCGACGATCTTCTTCACATGGGCCGGCTTCGACGAGATGGATGAAGTCACCGGCGATGGTTCGGCCGAATTGGCTCGACGACGGCTCGATCGAGATCACATTCGCCTACCACAACGGCGACGAAGAACAGCCTGCTAACGTAAAAGGTTGTTCAGATAGTCCTCGCTCCCGAGGGCATAGCAGACCATGAGCCCGTACAACAGGATTGGAATTGTTGTCTGCTTGCAATGCGCCGGCGTGTTGGCCAGCAGCATTTGCGACCGCCGTTACGAAGAGACTGATCACAATAGCGACCAAGACCGCAATCCGGAGCGGGACAGCTTGAATAGACACATGCGAGCAATGTCGCAGTGTCCCCTGAGCCAGCATCTTGGCCGATGACTGCAAATTCCGCAGTGTGGTTCATGACGTTCCAGAAAGAAACGGGCCTGAACGGGTGCTTTACCCGCCAGAGCCCCGCAGACGTCGCTTCTCATCAGCGTCAGAAATCGCATCAATCTTGGTATAAATGTCGCCCAGCACCATCTCTGCCGAAGGGATTTTCGCCCGCAAGAAACTCAACGTCCTTATCACCGGAGCTTTTCTGGTTGGCGATGTACGTTGAGAAACCGACGGCACCACCAACAGGCTGTTTGTGCCGAACAACCCATAGATATACTGCCAAAACGGCCGAAATACCCCACCCGATGACCGTCCACGAAATTGACGTCATGTTCTATGCCCCCACCCGCACAATTAGTGTTGCGGTTAAACATGATTGTTCATTTGCCCCCCTAGCCGAAAGGCTTATTCTTCTGCAAAGACGCTCCCTTAATTCGGGCCGCAGATCTTCTCTAACACCAGTCCGAGCACCTAAGGACTATCCGCAGGCGGGGATTCCCCGATCTCTTGCCTCTTGTCGGGAACAGGTTTCGACAGCAAACCCGTTCGACCAGATGGTAACTTGGTCACTTCCGCCTACCCCCTTGTAGCAGCTGCCGTCGACCGGCGAAGGCTCTTTCAACCCAGTTGCCTGAGAGCGCCTGAAAGCCAACACCGAAGCGCAATGAAGCATGAGCTCCGTTATCATGTGATCATCAAGCTGATTGGAACTCAGAGCCTCCTTGATCCTGGAAATCTGGTCAGGGGGGCCTATGTCCTCTGCACCGACACTGACCAACGCTTGAAAATGTAGGCGTTCCTGACTCTTTGTCTTCTTGTCGTTTTTGGTACGCGACTTGGCTTTGTCAGCTTTCTGCGCTTCGGGAACTGTTTTCCTTGATTTTCCCATCGAACAACACCTTCACTGGAGGGGACTGACCAGGCCTCTGAGCCCGGTCTGAAGCTGAGTATTGAGATGCGTAGCCTCGGCCAAAGGCGTAAGGCCCGTTGGCCTTCCCTTGACCGATTTATCAAGCGGGCCGAACGTGAACACGAGTTCGTGGGTCCGGTCGCGATTTGTGCTGAAGAATGTTCCGGAGGGGTTCACACTCGCCCGAACGAGCTTCCAGGTCGGCGTGATCGAACCGGAAGTGACGATCTTGAAGGACACGGTTTGCGAAAGCACGTTTTTCTGTCCGGTGATCGGCACGCTGGATCCCGGGCTGTCAGCAACATTGAGTATCGTGGCGCCGATGCGACCTTCAAGAAGTGAGGACAGCTTCAAGTCACTGTCGACAAGGAGGGAGCCTTCCTTGTTTCCAAGGGGGTCGCGGCACCCTCTTTTAGTGGAGTCGACGGAGAAAAACTGGGGCCTGTACAAATCCGCCACAGTGAAAAAGACGTTCGTCTTTTGCAGACGGGTCGCTTCAGCGGAACCTGCTAGTCCAGCAGCCGCAGTGAATATCGATGAAGGGCCCGAAGGTGGAGTAAGAAGGACCGTCGGGTTCACCGATGTCTTTTCGACAACCGTGAGGTTGATGGCGACCTCAACGCCCCAGTTGTTGAGGAAATCGGTATAGGTCTGTTGTGTCTTTCGATATTTTGCGTCTCTTCTGTCATTCTCTATCACTTGCGTTATGGTGTAACTAAGCTCGCAGCCAACGCTTCTGATGATCGTGCTGATCATGTCGCTTTCTTTAAGCGTGTTTGCGTTGGGCCATTCGCGAGTGCTCGGAACGTACGTTCCGCAGTCGGCAAGGGCAAGGCAGAAGACAGACGTCAGCACGCAGCGCCAGAAGCACATAGATACCATCCCCAATGCTCAGACTTAAAAATGTATAAGCTTTTCGGGAAGGGACATAATTCCCTCCTCGACTTACCCCCTATGCTCAGCCGTAGCCTTCTAATGATAAAATCTAAATGCCCGCTTCGGCGATAAAGAAGGTAGATGCGATTCCAATGAAATCCTTGTGCCTGAACGGCACTCGATGACGGAAAAGTTTATGAAGCCCCCTAGCCTCTTCTAGGCCATCATCACTCAAGTGTGTGATATTGGCAATATAGCTCCGCAGCGATTGTCGTTGCCGGAGTTATTTTTTCTAATTCTGGTCACAACTGTTGGCAGCGTCGCGTTTAGCCCCGAAGGCTCTGACTTTCGGATTCTTCGACTTCTGGTTGGCGCATCGCGGAAACGACGACGCCGCTACTGTACCGACAAGAAACCGGCAAGATGCACATCGCGGCTTGGATAGCTTGTTTCGGCGCCCTCGAAGCGGTTGAGGAGGCGCGTTTGCCCCCGGCAGCGTTCATCCATGCAGCGATCGAGCCAGCCATTCTGGTGACGAGATTCCCGGGGTGAGTGCCGTCGCGTTTCGTTCTCCGTTTCCTTGCCCTAAACCTAGTTTAACGGACGCTGCCAAGTTCCCCACGTAAAGTAAAAGGAAGCGGGCCGACACCTCTTGGGGGCGGGTGGGGAAGGAAGCTTATGGGGGCCGTCGGCCTAGCGGGTTGGGGTCCGCCACCGTGAAAGATACCAGGGTTGGCTATTCCAAATAATTGCGCGATCGCGGGAAGTCTGGCTAAACCTTAGCTTTCCGCTTCGCTGGCCCCTTCTTAACCGATGCACCAGGTTTCCGACCTAATCCGATCGATTTCGCCAGTTCCGATCTCTGTGCGGCATAGTTTGGCGCCACCATCGGATAATCTCTGGCAAGTCCCCATTTGGACCGGTATTCGTCGGGTGTCATTCCAAGCAAGCCCAAGTGGCGCTTCATCGACTTGAATTGGCGACCGTTTTCCAGAGAAATAATGTAGTCGGGAAACACCGACCTTTTCGGATTGACCGCGGGTGTTTGAGCTGGCGCCTCGACGACCGCCGGCTTCCGAAGCGCCGAGAGGGCGGAATTCACAGAAGCAATGAGGTCAGGCAGTCCCGCAACCGGGACAGAGTTGTTCTGGACAAACGCGGCGACGATATCCGCAGTCAATTCAATCAATTCAGCATCACGCCGATCGGCTTCTTCAGTCAATGGTTCGAACTCCTTTGTTGCCTCTCGTTCGTATTGAGGAAAGTCCGACGGTGCAAGGAAATCAGCAGCCTAATCAGCTTTCCAAAGGCTGAAAGTCTGGACGGGGGAAGGACTTGCATCAGCTTTGTCGCCCCTTCCACAACTACTTTCCGTGAAAGTACATCTCTATCGTCCAGCTTGGGCGCCCTGCTCCAATCGCTATGTCCACGATGGATCTGAATCAGATTTTTCGCCTGGGCCCCCGGCCAGACTCTCACAGACGGAACTGTGCATGGCGGGAATGAGAGGCGAATCAATCGGATTGCAGGTGTCGGGATCGAGCCCATCCGCGCGTCCTTATATAGACTCGTCAGCAAGACGAAGTCATGCGCAGCTGGCTCAAGCGATTGCTGTCCGTCCGAAAAATTCGGGCAATGATCTATCCCCTGCAATAAGCACGATACGAAGAGGTTGGGCCGCAGGGTCGAATGTCGCGCGCAGGAGCTTCCTCAGAAAACTGGACAGTTGCCCGCAGTATCATGGTGCCTCGCCCATCTCTCCCTGATCTTTTAGCAAGCGTTCCCAGAAGAATCGCGCTTGATAAGCAGTTACAGCAAGCGTCGTTACACCGAGGAACGTCAAATCGTCCTTCCCGCTAATCAGTTTAAGAATTGGAATCAGGGTTAGCGGGGCGCAGCAAAGCGGAGGCAGGAAACTCGCAACGGTAAATCTTGCGGTGCCACCGCCTTTAAAATAGACGCTCCCCAGATACCGCTCCTATGGTCCCAATCAGAACAGCTACCAGATTGATGACATCGCTGGTCGCACCGATAGCTTCATTCGAGGGAAGCGAGAAGGGACTGACGAAAGCGCCACCAGCGAGGTAACATATTTCAGAGAAATAAGATCACCGCTCCGACTGTGACGGCCTTTTGCAAGACCTTCATCGGTGAGAGCGTCAAAATCACAACCGCCAAAGCGACCGATGCGACAAAGACGACGAGCGAAATCATATTACTGCTCCTATCCACCTAAGGCCGCAGGTTCTCGAAATGATAGAAGTTGGCCGTATCAATCTCAGGGCGACAAAAGCTGCTGTACCCTGGCTAAGGTTTGCGCAGGTTCCATGGCCGAGATGATTTCTGTCGGCTCGCCACTCGTGTGGAACGGCGTCATAAATTTGATCGGGGTTCCGTTGATTTCTGTTAACTGGCCGCTCCAAGCCAGTGAATAGAGCTTCTTCAGGTCGGCAGTGTCGTCTGCGGTCAACTTACTGTCCGCGCCGTAGTTCATGATGCTGAACTTCTTATGCGTCCCAAAAATGATGGAGGGCCAAGCGGTCTCACTGACCTGCGCGAAAAAATGCCTAAGGCCAAAAATGTGACCGATTTCGTGAACTAAGGTCTCAACCTGCTCTGTCGGGTCTTGTCCGAATATCTTGGGATAGATAGTCACGACGTGCCGACCGCCGTCGGGGAAGAACGCGCTGGCCAGTACGCAACCGTTGACGTCGCAGTCGTCGCTGTGTTTCACCACAATCTCGAAATCCCAGGCGTCGTCTCGCTGCGCGAACTTGATTGGCACTGCATCGCCCCAAGCAAGAATGGCCTTCGCGAACAAATCCTCAACTTGAGCCTTGACTTTGGCGGGATCTGCAAACGATTGCACGGAGCTCTCACGGAACTTCCAGCGCAGCGTTGTTCCTTTTGCCCACAAAGGAATAAAGCCTTCTGAGGCGTCGACGACGATTTCTAACGGGGATTTGCCCTTTGGGGTCTTGTGCCCGCGTTCTTCGGTGTCGCAGCGGACACCCTCGCGGATGACGTGGACAAGGGGCTTGGTATTGCGTTCGGCGGCTTTATCGTCCCGGAGTTCCGGCGAAACGCTGGCTTTGGTGGACTTCGCGGGCGATAGTGTCGTTTCTTTTGTCCGTGCCATATGAAAGTTTCTCCCCATCCGTGATGAAACGCATTCGGCGATCTTGGCCGCCGAGTTCCCGACTTGCAGCGCCCCGCTAAACCCTTTTACGCTGGGACATTCTTAAACCAGCTTGCCCGCGTCCCGGGCAAAGCCTGCCCGTGGTCTTCCATTGCTGAAGGCGCAGCGTCCGGTTCGGGGCCGTAAATAATCCTTAAGGCCGCTTGCATCGTCGGCACATCCAAGACCCGTCCCGAGTGACCAGGATGATTGTGCCCAGCGTGATGGGTTGGGGATGATGACGCACGCGCTCCCTCCCATGGCTCGTCGTTCTTCACCCAAGTCCCGTCGACCGCGAACCATTCCACACCGTCAAGGGTCATTGGCTTGACCACTCCAGGTCGCACAGCTTCGTGGGCGCGGTACCAGTCGTTGATGCGGTCATCGACCCACCCGTGCAGCCGCCAAAAAATCGGATTAATATGGGATGAAAAAGTCTCGCCTAGATAGTCGTACTCGGGATCCAGCCATTTTTCATCGAAGTCTAGTGCGTCGCGGCCGTTGGGAAGCGGCAAACCGCGCTTGGCCACATCACCGGTAGGGTCGCGGGTCACCGAGGTCCACCGCATATGCATCCAATTGTGGATGGTGAACTCAATCCGTGAACCAAGCTCGCCGAGCGACAGGGAGGCGAGGTAGTCCGCGGAGGTATAAAGCGCCTCCCATGCCTGGAATCGGCCATAAAGCGTTGAGGTTTTCCTCAATTCGAACAGCCAATTCGTCGTGTCAGGGTCACCCGGCACGAGCCACGCTGGCGGCAGGGAGTATCCGTCGAGATTGCCAATCTGCGACGCCTTCGTTTTGGCGCAAACGACGAGGGGAACTGCTGCTGCGGCAGACGTCGCCAGGTCCCGACAGAGGGATCCATAGCTCGAACCTCCTTCACCATGCGCCGGTGCATGTAGAAAAAATCTTCGCCCGAACCGTTGGCAAGTCGATCGGCCGACAGACTTGCTCGCTCTTTGGTTTTTGGGCCAGGCTGCCAACCGGTTGCGCGCAGAGCCTCCTTCTTGGGGTCGCTCAGGTTGTCCCATGTGTCGCGCGAAGCGTGCCAAAGCGCATGATGGTAGCGATGCTCTGCCGAGCTCATCATGTCGATGATGCTTTTCACTAGGGGTATCGTTTTGCGTGGTTCAAGGAAATCCGACTTGACCGCGACAAAAGAGAACACTGAACCCGCCGGCGCTCCATTATGGGCCACGGTGCGCGTCACGGTCCCTACGATCGTTGGGCGATTGCGCGGCGCGTCCGGCCACTCGGGGGATAGGTAGCCCCGGTAGTCGTAGGTCCAGCCGTCATACTCGGATTGAGGCTTGCCCTTGGCACGCCAGCTGATCACCGCAGGGTTGCCAGGTATAACGGTGCCTTCAACGAGTAAGTAGGGTTCGGTACCTACACAAAGTTCTGGGCGCTCCCCCAATAAACCATAGATGTGCCCGTCCTCGCTAACTTCGAGGGATAGTTCGGCTTCCCAGACTGTCAGTTTGCCAAAATCGCCAACATTCCCCGGGACATTTAGAAAGCTACGGTACGTCCAGATGCCAGGGATATCTAGATTGATACCCATCGACGCCCCCCACCCCTTCATTTCCGCTTCCTTATATTAGCAATAAAGCTTGGCGAGTCGACTCCTATTTGTCGTAATGTCGAAGTTGGCGGGTGCACCTTGAACAAATCAGCGCACTAGATTCAGTTAAGACCCCATATGAATTTGCGAATGAGCGTCATCGAGGGTTTTCTCTGAAATCGACATGTATGATGAGCGAGCTCCAAACGTCCGGGAGTAGCGCGAGAACAGCTGAAGCCGGCGTGTCTGCAAACGCTCAGGCGGGTGGAGGCCGTCTCGGATTCGGAAGCGGCTGTTGTGTTGCGGTCCTTGCCGACGACGACTGTCCATACCACCGTCTTCATGTTGTCATAGATGGCTTGGGTCTTGATTTTCATTGGGACTCGTTCTTTAGTTATGTTCGAGGGCTAATACGTTTTCTGCAGAATAAACTGCGTTCAGACCTTGCGTTTGGCGTGAGTATTGTGGCGGACCGCAAGGCTTACGGGGTCGAGCATTTATGCGCGATCGTATGCCAGGAGATGCTTAGCTGGATTGACGAGATGTCGGTCCACGAGATCGTCTAACGTTAATGTTTTTTTCACGCAGGCGGCGATTACTGCGGCGCACCGCGGACCGCCTTCCCAAGAAACACCCAAGCATTCGGACCTGATTTCACTGCGATGCCTATCGAAGAAGCGAATAAAACGCGTAGGCTTCAGCGTCATTCGGATCGTCCGCGGGGTCTACAACGGCTACAGAAGGTTTAAGTACGACTTGCAAGGAGTGAAGCCAGACGAGCAGTTCTTTCGGGACCGCCAGTGGTGCGACTTTGATATCTGCCTCCAAAAATTCTATCCCCCTACAACGGGAGTGGCCCTCGGGCGCAGATCTATATGGAAAATGTCAATGCATTCACCGAATATTGCGCAGCCGTGACCGGCGACTGACGCACACTTACGTTCCGGGATCATGGGTGGGGAAATGGCAAGGGCTGCAGCTACAAAGAGAACCTTCGACACACTGCCTGACACGATTGACTTCCGAGATGCAATCTTTACGCCGACACTTATCCGTGTCGCACCCGAAAGTGATATCAGCGCCTATTATGGCCTTGGCATACCCGTCCTGGATCAGGGCCGAGAAGGCGCATGCACCGGCTTCGGTTTGGCGACGGTCGCAAACTATCTCCTGAGGGTCCGAGAAAGGAATCCGGCGGCCGACGAAGTAAGTGCCTGGATGCTTTACGCGATGGCCAAGCGTTATGATGAGTGGCCCGGGCAAAATTACGAGGGATCCAGTGCGAGGGGAGCCATGAAGGGATGGTTCAAGCACGGTCTTTGCGCTTATGCGCTCTGGAAGGAACGCGATCCCGATCCCACTGTTGAGGAAAAGCGGTCTGCGGACGCGCTTGCTCGTCCGCTCGGCGCTTATTTTCGCGTGAATCACAAAGACCTCGTCGGCATGCACGCGGCGATTAACGAAACCGGCATTTTGTATGCCACGGCGCGCGTTCACGACGGATGGCAGTCGGTCAAGCCGGAACAGGAGAATATTGAATATCGTCCCGGGCAGATTGGCGGGCACGCCTTTGCGATCGTAGGTTACAATCGCCGAGGCTTCTGGGTTCAAAACAGCTGGGGGGAAAAGTGGGGCGCAAAAGGGCTGGCAAACCTGTCCTACACGGACTGGCTCGCGAACGGCACAGACGTATGGGTCGCGTCACTCGGCGCACCCGTCGACCTGACCTCGTCGCTTGCTACCGCAAACATGAGAGCGGACGCTCCGCGCAGCTACCAAAGCCAGGTTTATGCAGACCTTCGTCCATACATCATCACGTCGAAGAACAATGGTGTCTTGGACGACAAGGGCACCTATGGCTTAACCCCTGCTGGGTTGAAAACTCTGATAACTGAGCGGATGCCGCGCGCCATGTCTTCATGGCAAACTAGGCGTGTGCTGCTCTATGCTCACGGCGGTTTGGTCGGTCAGGACGCTGCGGTGCAAACGGTTTCAAGCAATCTCGCGCCGTTGCTTCAATCGCAGGTCTATCCTCTCTCATTCATCTGGCGCTCGGACGTTTGGACGACTTTGTCAAACATATTGAGGGACGCAATTGGGCGTCGGCGGGACGAAGGCCTCCTGGACAAAGCCAAAGATTTCATGCTCGACAGGCTAGACGACACTCTGGAGGTCGGCGCGCGAAACCTCGGAGGTAAAGCGCTGTGGGACGAGATGAAAGAAAACGCGCGGATGGCGACGGAAGAGAAACTTGGCTCGGCGAACTTGGTAACCGACCATCTCATCAAGCTCCACAAGGACGGTGAGATTGATGAGGTCCATCTCGTCGGACATAGCGCCGGATCGATATTTCATGCCCCGGTCGTTTCAAAATTCGCCAAGGCCAAAGTCCCCTTAAAAACTGTCAGTCTTTGGGCGCCTGCGTGCACAGTCGCGCTCTTCAATGAGACCTATTTGCCAGCGCTCAAGAAGGGAATGATCGAGAAATTCGATCTTTATACGCTTGACGACCCAACGGAGCAGGACGACGATTGCGCCGGCATCTATCATAAGTCGCTGCTTTATCTTGTCAGCAACGCGTTTGAAACAACACCTCACATCCCTGCTCTAAAGGACGGAGTTCCTATCCTCGGCATGGAAAGATTTGCCAAAGATGCGCTGGGGACGCTATTCGACGGAACAACCAAGCAGTGGAATTTAGCTCCGGGTCCAGCCTCTAAAGCAAGGCACCACGGCGATTTCGATAACGACGAAGGGACATTACTGTCAACGCTGCATCGAGTGCTCGATGGTTCCGTAACCAAGATAGCCAAGGATCTCGCGAAGCGTAGGCCGACTGGCTCCAACATACAAAAGCGAGAATTCAGGCAGTCCCTCGACCAAAAGCTCGGCCAGCCTTCCGCAGCGAAGTGAAGCCCATGCTTCCTAAGTCCCGGTGGGCCAGTCCGTCTACGCTGATACGCCTGGATAGGTTACGGAGTTCAGAGCTCACGGAGCTTACTCTCCACGAACCGCAACACTTGGTGGCCACCTGCCTGCGGCTTCCCGCTCGCTGTGATCGTCGACTATGGATCGGCAAGAAGCGGGGGGCCGCCTCGGCTTACATTGAGCTTTGCCGCTAGGCGGGTCTTTCAACCGCGAAAGAAATCCATCAGATTGGCCCGTGGTGAGCGCGCGGTCTCCGCGCCGGCAGCGCCAGAGATTACTTTCTGTAGTATGAGAGGGGTCAAGAGTCCAATTTGGAATGCCGTCAATGCCTGCGCTTGGCTTCCAAAATTCAACCAAGTAAAAGCACCCGAGACAAATATCATCAGCGCTGTGATAATCCAGTACGGTGCACTTTTTAGATACTCTGGAAACCGTGGATTTGTCTTTAGGCCATACCAATGAACAAGCTCGGCGACGAAGCCCCCAAAAAGGCCAACCAGGAAAACGCTCAGCGCAGTGGTCAACGCTACTCCGCCACTCATGTCCAATCCTCCAGTTCGACTGCCAACCAGTCCAGATATGTTTGTAGTATAGCTGCCGATCGCTTTTCCAGTCCCATCTACATGAGTTCGCGGTCTCGGCTGCGTTATTCTGTGGAGGGAGCCTTTTCCTTGGCCAATGCAATTGCCGTTCTCTCTTCCAGCGATCCGCCCACCGGTCTCCATGATGAGGATCTTACGCGCAAGTCGCTGGAGACCATGTTTCGAGACATAGGGTCCAGGGAGGGGCAGCAAGCATGCGAACTCATTCTGGTGCTCTCGGGTCATGGTGACCAGACTGGGGAAGAGACTTGGTTCTGTACCTATGACGCTCGTCCTGATGGGATTGACCTGGCGGGCAGCGATCTTGCCGATCTGGTCATGCTTGCCAGACCGGCCAAGGTATCGGCGGTACTTGACTTCTGCCATGCCGGCGGCGTCGCGCAAGATTTTCAAGCGTCCTTGTCAAAACAAATTGGCCACGAAAATGTCCTGATCCTTGCTGGCGCATCCACGCGGCAACTGGCCTACGAGCACCCTGCCCTTGGCAGGGGTTTGTTCACGATCGCGCTGCACGAGGCACTCGTCGACAAGAGACTGTTCGCGCTCGCCGGACTGCGCAAATCCACAATAGCAACGCCGTTTGGCGTATCGCTATCGAGTGACCTGTCGCGGCTTTTTGTGTTCGCAAGGGAGCGCACCGAACAGCTCGCCTATCTATTTGCGGGCGGTCGCATGCAGACGCCGGAGCTGCATGGCGCTGGCCATCTTGAGCTTTCCTGGTCTGATGCAACAATCGGTCCTCCTTCTGCACCGGAACCGCGACGAGCGCTGGCCGGCAGAATCAGACGTGTGTTTGGCTGGGGTGTAACGATCGCCGCTACAATCGGCCTGTTGCTTTACTTCCTGCAGTACCACATCGCTGTTCAGCCGAACGGCTGGATCGAGTTGCGGCCCGGCCCGGCCTGGATGTCCTCGTTGCTTCCCGTTGCGGTAGGATCGGGTGTCCAGTTGGCAGTCGCAGTCGACGATCTTGAGCCCGCTTCGCCTCGCTGGGACGAGGAGCGGATCAACGCCCGAACCGCCCTGATGCGCGGCGGCATAGGCGGGCTGGTCAATCACCCGGTAGGTGATCAAGAAAACTGGGAGTTTCGGCTGACATCCGAATTATCCAAGGAAGCTGCCCGCCGAATGGATTTCGTCTCGTCACGCATTGACATGACCAGTATCTGCGAGGCGACAAACATTCGGCGCGATCGAATCCGCGAATATCAGTTTGCACTCGAAGCTGCGTTGCTCGATCGGGCACGGTCCTGCCCCCCTACTTATTTTCTTTTGAATGGCCCCGAGATCGTCGACCTCTACGCCGTCGAAGACGTGCAGACGATCGCCGACTACGGGCTTTCGGGGCTTTCCGACCAGGCAATACGGACTTATTTGGCGGGCCTTGCCTTGGCCTATCGTGAGCTCGGGGATGAGGACACGAGGCGACGCTCACTGGAAGCGGCAGTATTGTTGATCTCCGTTCGCGCTGAACGCGGAGCGGTCAAATCGGCGGATTGGCTTGCCTTATTGCGATTCGTCGAGGAGATAGCACGAAGCCCCAAGCTTGCCGTCGCACCTAACACCGCAGTGTTTCCGCGTCTGGCCAAGTGCGGAATGAGTTGGTGTGAACTGTCGATGAAAATTGTCGAATATTTTGCCGCGGGCCCGGAAGCCTCCGGCATGGGCAGCGCGGCAGGCTTGATGATGTGGCTGATGGCGAAAGACTCTGAGAGACAGGCGGCGGAAGGGGACGCCACTCGTTCATGGTCGCTCCCGCCCCTCCTGTTGCTTGCTCGCCGCGGCGAACTCGACGAACGAGACCTCGACCTGATCATTCGGCGTTTTGGCTTGTTCGTCCTTAATGGCGAGATGTTCTATCCAGACGCCATCTGGTTGCCGAGATTTGCGCGCGTGGTTCCCCTCAGCAAAGAGTGGACCGCTGCGCTGTGGAACTGTGCGCTTGACACAACAGGCAAAGACCCGCGCTGCCTCCCTCTCGATTCTGGTTTAGCTGCACGCGTGCTTGCCGCGCAGGGTCGCTTCCTCAGCACCGCGGCATTGGCCCGACTGGTCTCGCGACTCGACGATAGCATCAAGGATGAGCGCGATATCGCGGCGTATGCATCCGAAATGATCGACCTTGCATGCTGGGCGCCCATGCCCGATCGCTGGGTCTCAGGTCTGGAAAGAGGCGTCGCCTACGACGTACAGATAGCGCCGCCGCGCGCTGCCGATCCACTGACAGGCGTACAAATCATCGAAGTCACCGACGTCTCCGTAGCGCAGGCGCTGTCCGCGTCGCTGAAGAGCGATCACGGCAGCACGTCGGCGACAATCGACCTGCTCAAAAGGTACGCGTCCAACCACTTGTCCTATGCGGGCCTTGACATCGTCTATCGCGCGCTGGCGCACAAGCTGCGACAGATGGACGATCCAACCGGCCTTGACCTCGTGCGTTCGCTCCAGGACTCGAAATCGGATACACAGGCACGGGCAGTTCTCCTACGCGCCCTGTCGATCGCAACGAAGCTCGACGGGCTAAAAGACGCTCGTATCGTAGAGGGTCCCCGTTTCTGGCGTCTCGATGCGGTCCTAGCAGCGCGCAAGCAGCTTGGCGATTACCAGTTTGAACTGGATCATTTCTGCGAATAGTGGCCTGCTGCCGGTTTTTCGGGCACGCTGTTAAATTAAGCTAGCATGGCTTTCTCCTCGAACTCGATGGGCTCAGATAGCCTCGAGCGGCGTAGCCGAAGATTTTAAAAGAGTCGCGGACGGCCACGTTGAGGCGGCTCTGGCCTTTATCCGGCATCTCGAGAATGGAGCGCGTGGGTGCGGATCACCCACGTCGGTCCAGACGAGATATTCCATCGCTATCGGACACCCAAATGGGCTTCCTACCACGAGTGGCTCAGGAGCATCGAAACGCATTACCTGTCCCGCGGGCCTCAGACGGCGTTGGAGGAATACAAGGCAGGCCGCTAGCATTACCCCGTCTCGCGACCCTTGCCGCCCACAAGATCACGCTTTCCGAGATCGCCGTTTTTTCGGAGGGATTCGACCCGCCTGCGATGATCGACTCGCTGGATCCAGCTGAGATCGAACTCTGATTTGCCGATAGCGCATTTCGTAGCCATTGGCTGACGAATGCAATCTCGATTCTCGTATTGAAATCGACGATGGCGATGAAGCAGATTGTCGGTATCGTCAGCTTGACAATAGTGTTCTAGGTTCGCCGCCCATCAACAGAGAAGGTCGAACCTAATGACGACAACAAATGAAATCGCCGACAAGATCGCCGCCGAGCAGAACCTGACCAAGGCGCAGGCCAAGGCGGTCGTCGAAAGGGTGTTCAATGAGATTTCAGAGACGTTCGGGTGCGGAGACCAGCATTGCTGGCTTCGGCAAGTTCAAGGTGAAGGACACGCCGGCGCGCGAGGGCCGTAATCCTTCGACCGGCACCATGATCAAGATTGCGGCCTCCAAGAAGCTCTCCTTTACACCGGCGAAGGCGGTTAAGGATGCGCTGAACGGCTGACGTTCGCGCCGACACATCACAGAAATGAATCGATCCGGGTCCGGTGATTCAAACCAATCATTGGACGCCGGATTCCGGCTGCGCGATTCTGCTTGCCATGATCGCGCAGCAGTATCGCCTCTATATCGAACGCCGTGACGTGGGCCGGAACATGCCCCGCTTCTACGCGCTGTCGATCGAGGAAACCCTGTTCGGCCACGCCTGCCTGGTTCGCCGATGGGGGCGGATCGGAACGACCGGCCGCACCGTCCAGCATTCGTGTTCGACGATGAGCGGGAGGCCCTCGGGCTGTTTCTCGAGCTGTTGCACGGCAAGCGGCTGCGCGGCTAAGGGACTGTCCAAACCCGCCTTTCGGGATTCCAGGACGCAAACGGCACCTCGCGCATTACTTTTACCACCGAGCGAGAATATGGTGTTTGCACCTCCAGCCGATCCTGTTGGACGAGCAGGTACTTGGAAACGATAGGATCGAAGGCGTAGGCGTCGCGTCCTCTGCTGTCAGCATGCACGCTCGATCCGGCGAGTTCTTGCTCCATCCAACGATTGAAGCGCCGAGCCGCGATCTTTCCCGGGACAAACCAGGCCTTGAGTTCATAGCTCCAGCGAGCACGGGGAAAACTCTTCCGGAAGCGTTCGATGGTGGTCCGATCATAGGGGAACGACGCCGGTGCGCCCGTCGGGACATCGTCATTCGAAGTTGATCCATCCGTTCTCTTCACAATCATGGCGCCGCCGCCTCACGGCGTCTCTGGCAGGAGAACGCTTAGCAAGGGCGCAAGTGCCCTTGGCGTCGATGTCGGCGAGAAGTCCCATGTTGTAGGGGCCAAACGGACCTTTGGCTTAGTTCGCGAGGGCCTGGTCGACCAACCGTTCAAACCGTTTGATGTCGTCCGGCCCGATGGAAACGCCATGCCGCAGGGGCAGCATCAAGAGGCGCACGTCTTTGAATGCCTCGCGGTTCGCCCTGGTGATGTTTTCCTGCACAAAGGTCGGATAGTCCCAGAATGCGCGAGAACATATCAGGATTTTCACGTCGGTGTTTGCCAGGCTTGCGAGCAGCTCGTTGAAATCTACGCGGCGTTCCTCCAGCACATCATCATCGACCCCGTCCTCGTCCTGAAAACAGGAGTAGTGGATGACAAGAAGTCTTGGCTCAGTCCCGGTCCAAATCGACGAATTCGGCGTGTCAGTGCTCCAGTCCTGCGGCAGCCGCGGAGAAAAGCGCATGCTGATGCTGTTGTCATAGAGCAACTTTGCCAGCTTATCGAAAAGCAATTTGCCATAGCGATCAACTTCGCAATTGGCGACGACCACGTCGCCGGAGGTGATTTTCTCCTCAGGATCGTCAAAGAGCTCCTGATACCACCGGACGGCCAACCCATATGGCTGCGCTTCGAAATTAGCGGGCTTCACGATGCCGAAATGGTCTAGTTGCGCAAGTCCGGTGACACCGGTCGTGCAAAGCGTTGATGCGCTGTCCGGCGTGACCACTGTGACGCCTGTCCTCACCTCCCACCATAGGAATGGGACGGTCACGCCAACGGTCTCATAGCCGCACTCTGTTGGGATGCGGGCCACCATTCCCTCATCGATCCACTCGTCGCGCAGCGTGTCGAGAAAGGAATCCGGATCGTCGCTCTCGCCCAATTGCCAAAGGGTTTTGCTCGCGAATATGCCGCTTACCAAGTTTGCTATGCCAGCGCCGTTCATAGGCGTCCCCATGAGCAGGAGGTCCCTTGATGCGGTTGTCCGAGGTGATGCCCCCGCCTTCCTTCCGGCTTTCGACCAGAAGGTATCTACGCAGGACACGCCACCCAGGCTATGCGCGACAAAGAGCACGCTCGTGTACGGCTTGAGCGTGTCGTTCAGGTCAGTGGCGAGCTTGTCAGCGATATCCGTGATGCGCGGGCTGTCCCCGCCGAAATCCGTCACGATTGGATAAACCAGAATGTCGGCACGGTCGAAGACGTTGTCCTCATCATCGCGCATGAGGCTGGGCCAGAAGGCGCCGGTGATCGTATTTTTGAACGTGCCCTCGATGTCTGAGTTGATCCCGTTCACGAAGACGATCAGGCGACCGGAGGGAATGGGCGCTGGGTCGATCTCAGCGCTGAACACGTTGGTCTGGAACATCAGAAACAGGCAGACAACACTTAGCGCGCGATACATTGTGGCCCCTAGTCAATTTGTCATGGAAACTGCATAAGATTGAAGCCAACGGATTCTGGTTGCGCAAGCTATGCTGGCCGCCGCTTTGCCGCAAGACGTTCCGACTTGTGGTAGGTGCTAGCCCATTCCAATTCAGGGGGTCATTGATGCGTCGCCTATTTGTGCTTCTGAGCCTGTTGTTTTCGAGTCTGGCGGGCGCGGCTGCCGCGCGTGATATCAGCATTGCCACCTGGAATCTGGGTTGGCACATGGATCGCGCGACAGTCACGGACTGGATCGAAGCCTGCACCGCAACTTACGAGTTGGACCTGGCCACAAAAAGATACCGCCCATCGACACAGATCGGTGCGCAGTTCGGATGGGACATCAACGCATTCGATATAGAGGGTTGGGATGCCGCCCGCTTTCCTGTTTGCGATGTCTACGGAGCCAATAAGCAGGGAGTCGGATTTGCCACCGTCCGCGTCACACTCGCCGCGTACGAGCAACGCCGCACCCAAATACAAAATTTCATCGCGAACAGCGTTCCGGCCGATATCATCGCCTTTCAGGAAGTAAGCGGCAAAGAAGCTGTTCTTGAGGTTTTGCCAAACGGCGCTGCCGATTGGGAGGTCTGCTCCTTCACGACCTTCAAGGTCCAACGTCTTGCCATCGCATGGAAGAGGTCTCTGGGCAGCCAGATCGCTTGCGCGACCGAAGACCCTCTGACGCTCAAAGATGTCAGGCCACCCAAGGATCAGCCCCGGCCAGGGCTGTCCTTGGCCATCGATATCGGCGGAACGCGTCTGCAAGTCCTCAATGTGCATCTGAAATCGAGCTGCGTCTCCCCCATCGGTGGAAACCCACTGGCTGGAGATGCGTCCGCTTGCCAGATCCTGCACGACCAGATCGTCCCCCTAGAGACCTGGATCGACCGAGAGACGGCGGTCACCGACAAGACCATCCTGCTGGGCGACTTCAATCGCAACCTCTGGCACGAGCTTGAGGACTCCCGAGCGGTGCGAAGTGATGGCAGCGACCCTACAACCCCACTCCCCGCCGGCGTGCGCGTGAGCTCCCTGTTTGAGGAAGTCATCGACGGCAAGCCTGCATCGAGCGCCTTCACGATGCTCAAGGAGCTGTGTCCTCTCAATGAGGTTGGGAAGCTTCTGTGCGGGATGGGTGAGACGCGGGCACTTGATACGCCAGAAGTCGATGTCTTGAGGTTTCACACCTATCTTGGGTGCCGAAATCCCATCGGGCTCGACCACATCTTGCTGGGACCGGGCCTTGTCCCTCGAGGTGATGCGACGCATACCTCGATTGGAAGACTCGGGGGGAGTCGTCATCCCAACAAAGACAATCCCGAGCCGCTGCTCGGCATCGCAGACCATTGCCCGTTGATCGCAAGTTTTAGCTTTTAGGTCTGAGAGACTCGGCGCGTTCTTCGCTTGGCCGGTTTCATGGTCGCACAGATGAATAAGGACGTCTTATCCCCTGCGTTTAACGGGGCCCCAATCTTTGGATCCCTGCCGCGAAGGGGTGAGGAGATGGCGTTCGCCGACCCCTCGGTGTTGTATTGTTGCGTTTCACGAGTTCTACAGTAGTCTGCAACTGACTGATTTTCATGGGGCTGCGCTGGAATTCCAGGACGGTCGTCAGCGCGAGGCGGCAGTCGTGGGGGGATAGCGCATGCCGACCAACAACTGGATCCGATTTCTTCGGAACTACGGACCCATTCCGACCAACGATAATATGTACGACGAGACCATTCAGCGGGCGTTGGCTCGCTTGAAGATGCAGCCAATCGAGCTGCCGGCCCAGCATCTGGCATGGTTGGTCGACAATTTCAGGTCAGAAGAATGCCAGTCCGTTATCCTCACGGGCACCGCCGGCGACGGAAAGACCTATCACTGCCGACGCGTGTGGCTAGAGCTTGGAGGCACGATTGAAGATTGGAATGGCGGAGAGAAGATCCAGCGCCTCAGCTTGGGGTCTCGCCAACTCATCGTCGTCAAGGACCTAAGCGAGCTTCGCTCCGACGAGAGTAAACCGCTGATCGAGCAGATGGCGTGGGATGTCGCAGACCCCAATTCCCCCAGGGTCTATCTGATGGCGGCCAATCATGGCCAGCTTCTAGAAAAGATGAAGACCGCCTGCAGCGACAAGACGACAAGCGCTCTTGTCGAGGTGGTGGAGAATCTCCTGGTCGTTGGCCGCAGCGGGAACTCTGCGATTAAGCTCGATTTGAGGGATCTCAGTCGGTCTGCCGCCGCCGTGATGATCGATCAGGTCATCGATGCGGTGACGCTGCACCCCGGTTGGGACGGCTGCGCGGATTGTCCGGCGATGAATGGGGCAACCTGTCCGATCCGCGAGAACCGCGAACGGCTGGTCGGAACCCACGACAATCGTCTCTTCCGGCGACGGCTCGGCAATCTGGTCGAAGCTAGCGAACATAATGGTGGTCACTTTACCATCCGGCAGGTCCTATCCCTCGTCACGAACATCATTCTTGGCCATCCCGACGCACGCGACGGACTAATGGCGTGCACCGATGTCGTCGAATTGGCAGCTGCGGGAACCGCGGAGCGAGCCAGTCCCTACCGCAACGTGTTCGGCGGCAACTTGAAACCAAGCCGAGCAGAAAGAACCGAACCCTTTCGCAAGCTCAACCTGTTCGGCATCGGCTCGGAAACGAGCAACAAAGTCGATAATATGCTGGTCTACGGCGCCGACGATCCGGCACTGGTGGAAACCTACAGAACCCTGGTGCAAACCGATCAGGTCTACGGCGAGACGCCAGCCTATAAACGGGCGCAACAGTCCTACCTCGAGGGCGACGATCCGAACGCTGTCGCCCGTTTTCTCGGGCTCCTTCGCGGGCAGCGTCAGCGGTTGTTCTTTACCATCTCAGACGACCTGGCAGACACGCTGGACCTCTGGGACCTGACCGTCTTTCGGTACGCCGGGCTCTATCTCGAGACCAGTCGCGCGTTGGCCGAGAAACGAGCATTGCCGCGGCAGGTGATGCCCATGCTCATGCGCGGGCTGAACCGGGTGTTCACCGGCATGCTGATCCAGAACCAGGACGAGCTAGTCCTTGCAAGTTCAGGAAGCCAATCGCAGTCGAGGACCAGTCCTCTGCTGGAGGAATTCGTGTCCGTCGCCCGCCGGGCTGGCGAGGAAGTGGCGTTGCTCGGTGACGGGGATGGAGGCATGAAGCTGGTGGTTCGGCTTGCGCGTGATGATCCGCCTGAAGTCACGCTGCAATTGTCGACGACCCGCTTTGAGTTCTTGGGCCGTGTGGCCGAGGGCGCATTGCCTACGAGTTTTTCGCTCGAGTGCCACGAGGACCTTCTTGCGTTTAAGGCACGGCTTCTGAGCGCCGTCGAACGGCGGCGGTTCCTTGACGGTGACGATCGCAGTGACGGGATCGTCCTCAAGTTCATCGACCTCAATTCTGATGGTCGTGCATCATCGCGTAGTGTGACGGTGAGGCTCTGATGATGGAGATCCTGAAACGCCCAATTTCCCATGAGGATCGCACTGGACCCGCGTTCTGGGTCGATGAAGCGATCTGGGGGCATCGCCTGCATGACGAACAGACGCCCTGGCTAATTGTGCTTGAATTCCTTGGCGTGCTCCGATCGGAGCACGTTGCCGGCCGCGCCTTGGCGGAAGAGGAGTTCAACGCACTGTCCTATCGTCCGCAGACGCAATTGCGACTGCGCAATCTCATCTTCAACAATCCCTACCTTCTGACCATCGGGGCCGAAAAGCTTTCCGACGATGCAGCCTGGACCAAATGGCTGGAGTTGATGGAACAGAACGCCGGCGGCCTTGAGAGCCGCGACTTCAGTTACCTCCGTGGCCGCTTCGACAGCTTCGACGACTTCGCCTCTGTGGTGGGGTTCTTGCAGTCGTCCGCCATCGAAGGCACCAGCAATAAACGCTGGAGTTCAAAGTTCGTCTTCCCCTTCGGTCCCAGCGCGCTTTACGAGGATGCCGCTGTGACGGCGTCTGGTGTTTCGACCGACAGACGTTTCTTCGCTCGAACCGGCGAAGTTCTCTACCTGATGCTTTGCCGGTCGAAGCGAGCCGCCGAGCTCAAACAACGACTGGTCGCAAAGCTCTTTGAGCAGCCAACCGTCTACGATCGGTTGGTCGCTGCGCTGCAAGGGGAGCCACAACTTGCCGAGCGTGATCGGCCGGGTTCATACTTGCCCTGCTCGACCCACCCGATCTTCGATCAACTTGCCGAGGATTGGATCGCTATTCTGGACAGCCCGATTTCGGTGTTCGACGCTCTGCCGCACATCGTAACCATCACCGGGCTCAATCTTGTTCAGTACCAGCTTGACCGGGCGCGAGAACTGCTGGACTCGGTGCCCATCACGATGATTTGCGAGATCGTATCGCCACGAAAGACGGTGATCCGTGACCTTGCGGCGGACTCCTTTCAGGCGAACAATGCGCTGCCGGGTCTTGCCATTGAGCATTACGTCCGCAGTGCCGAAAGTTCTCATGAGTGGCAGCACGCCGTTACATCGGACGATGCCGTCCTCAGCGCCGCGGAGGTATTGGGACGCCAGTTCGACTGGCCGGACCCCGACGACCTACCGACCGGGATGAGCAATCCTGGCGACCTGATCGACGAGCTCGTCGGCAGGGCGAAAACCAGACACGCGCAACATGTAGGCAAGGTGCATTCGACCTGGGCGCGGCAGATCGGGTTGAGCTCGCGTCGCTCAAGCCGCCGCGTGCGCTACGCACCGACCGACCGGCTGCTCAAGACGCTGGTTGTTTGCTGCGTGAGCGAGCGAATGGAGTTCAAGGACTTCCTCGCCGCGATGCACGACCGCTATGGCTTTGTGATCGGAGATCAACAGGCAGCGAGCATCATCGGCGCCGGAAAAGCCGATCAGGAAGACTTCTCCGATAATGCGCGGCGACTGGAGGAACGGCTGATTAGCCTCGGCCTGCTCAACCGGCTGTCGGACTCGGCCGCCTACGTCGAAAATCCGTTTCGCCGCGAGGTGCGAGCATGAACGCTCTCGATCTGATCGGCACGGCAGGGGCTGCGGCGCTGCAAGAGCGCCTGCAGGGTCTCGGAGCCGACAGCGGCACAGCTCGCTTCATGCTCGATCGTCTCACCGGGCCGCAGGTTGCCGCGATCGTCAGGCAGTTGGTTTCTGACGCTTCGATCCAGTCGCAAGTCAAGATTGCCGTGCCCCGCGCTCTCGTCGATGGCCAGGGCCTGCCCGATTCCGTGATCACCGACGAGAGGACCGTGGCGTGGCGGCATGCCGAGTGCGACCGTCCCGCGCTCCTTATCGCGAACACCGACGATGATCAGGGCGCTTCATTGCACGATGTGGCGCTGATCGGCGCCAAGGAACTGAAGGAAGGACCCGCCTATTGGGTGTTTCCTGCGTCCGATGGTCTTGGGCTGCCGGAAGAGCACATCGAAGCATGGCACATAGCCCTCAAGGCCCTGTCCAGTGTCGATGACTGGCCACTCGCGCAACTCAGCAACTATGTTGCCATGACGCGAGACGCGATCGACAGTATGTCGCTGCCCGTGGCGGACGCACTTGGCTGGGCGCTACCTGCACTGCAATTGCCGCGCGACACAGGATATTTCCGCTCGCAGCGGCCAAAGGACCTGCAGCAGCAAAGCCGCTGGAGACGCCTTTACGACAAACTCATCACTGACCGTCGACCATTGCTTTCCAAGCAGCGGCCCAACCGCCAGCCGATCGAAGCCGACGAGCTGCGGGATCAGTTCGAGACGGTTCGAGACGAGATCGCCGCCGAGCTGCACCCGATGATCGAGGCATTCGTCGACTCGCCAGCCGGGTGGCGGGAGGCGACCGAAAAACTCGCTGAGCTCGAGTGGGAACAGGACAATATCCTTCTCATCTTCTCGGGCCTCAAGCTCAAGAAGTTGAAGCTTCCGGAAGAGACCGCTCAGTTTTTCGACTACGAGCGTCCCGATCGCCTCAACGATCCGGACAAGGCGTATCTCAGCGATCTCAAGGGTCGATCCCTCAAGGAATCGCGAGAGGACGACCGCGAGTTCTTCGAAGCTCATCGGGAGGATCTGGCGGCCAACAGGCAGTTGCGCGCCAAATGGGAGAAGTTCGTCTACGGACGCCCTATTGAGTGCACGGATTTCCTCGATGGCTTGGTCCGCAGCATCGAGCGGCTTTTTGCCCAGCTCGGCACGCTCAAGATGCCTCGCCGGATCGAGATCCGGTCTTCACGCCGGACCAAGACGCAATGGCTGGACATGAATGCGGACGTAGCCCGCGCCTTCAGCCTCAAGTACAAGGCCCTTCGTCAGGTTCTCCCACAGGCGATTAGCTGGGACACGCCGCACATTTTCGAGTTCGAGGCGCTGCTCGAAGCCGCAAGCAAGAGCCGGAAATTCCGCGAGAACGTCTCGACGTCGCGCGCAAACATTCAGATCAAGTTCGACCTCACTCTGACCGTAGGAAGCGGCCCGGGTGCGGAGAAAAACACGGTTCAGTTGATCTGGCGGGCCGAGCCAAACGCGATCGGATTGGCGTTGCCCGACGACTTGGCCCGGCTCGAAAAGAACCCATTCGGCATTGCCGAAGTGTCACGCATGCTGGTCAGCAAGAAGGGGGCGATGCAGTCGGTGTCGCTCGCCGACGTGGGTACTCTACAGCCCTCCTTCCGCCAGGATGCGGGATCGTTGGTTCCACGATCGACCAATGTCGAAGACTTAAGCAAGGCCCTGCCCAGGGCCATCAAGGCAGCCGTCGCGGGCGGTCGTATGACGCCGCCTGCCGGCGCGGATCTTGGAGAGACATGGACTGCCTTCGTCGCGGGCTACTCGGCTGCCATCGAAGATTGGCGGACGAACGGCATGGGGGGAACACCTCAGCTCGAACAGGCCGATTTGTATGCAAGGCTGCTTGAGCAACTTCGTAGCTCGGCGCCAGGCGACTTAAACCGGCGGGACCTGTGGGAACCGATCCTCAGGATCGGCACGGTTCAGATTGCCGGTTCGACGCCGGCCGCGATCGTAGCACCTTGGCACCCGATGCGGATGGCCGCAACGGCAGTCAAGATGCGATGTCTGTGCGGCCTGATTGATCACCTGCTCAAGGCGGAGGAAGTCAATTTCGGCGACCAGCGGCTCTTTTTTGCCGATCTCCGGTCTGAACTCGCGCACCCTTACTATCCCGAGGCAGTACCGGGTTTCACGGGGGGTGAAGCGGTTCTCCTGACGGAGACGAGCACACTCAACGATTACAGCTTCATGGAACGGCCGGTTCGCGATCCCTCGGAAGCATCCACCGATGTGGATCCGGCCGAGGCTGCGCGTGAGATCCGCGGGCTGATCGGCCGTTATCTCGACTTGCAGCCGCATGAGCGCGCCAATCTGAGCATCATGCTCTACAACTGCGATGCTGCTGGCCTTCCATTGGCCACGGTCAACGCGTTGGGGTCAGTTCACGAAGACGAGGTCCACTGCAACGTCCTCGTCCGCCATCGAGACCGCTCGAAGCTCAACAAGGTCTATACCGATCTCCTGGATCAGTCCGGCAACGACCCCGACGCAATCGTCGTCAGTGAAACGTCGCTCAACTTCATGTCGAAGCTCAGAATCGGGGTGATGCTTGAGGGCAGCACGGGGCGCCGGGCGCCTGACGAGCGCAGCGTGGACGTGGCGTTCCTGCATGATGTCGTATCGCGTCAGGCCAAGGAGGCCTGGTTTTCTGTCCCGCGCAACGACGACATGGCCCCCTCAATCGCCGACCACGTGCCGCCTCGCTGGTCGTATCGCCGGGTCGTTGGAGAAGAGCAACTCACCGCCACAAGCTATCTGGTTTCGCCCCGCCAACCTCGGGTCGGCTGGTCCTATCTCGACGCACTGGCGGCCGTGATCCGCAAACAGTCGCATCGCGACAACGAGCATTACCTGCCCGCGCGTCAGATTTCGCTGCAGGACCATGGCCTAGAGGCCATGTTCAAGGATGTTCACGGCCTGGCCGAGTGGGTCGCCACTTATGACGACCTGCTCGACAAGCGGCAGCTCATGGCGCAGGGCATCAAGGTCATCCGATATCGGCGCGAACGGACGCACGGCCGCAACATGGTGGTGTCCTCGACCTCCGACCTGCGTGTCCTTCCGGTGCTTGTCCGTCGACGCCTCGATCAACTCAACCTAGGGCTTAGCGACGACCGTTTATCGGCGCTTGCCCAGAAGATGATCGCCGACGCGACGGCCATCTCTGGAGATGTCATACTGCGTGCGGCCAAGCGCGGCGTATCGGCTGGTGAATTAATAGGCCTGGTCCTCAGTCGTGCGCTTATTGCTGAGGAGCTTCTGAAGCGTCCGGCATCGTGGTTCCTCCTCGACGATTACGCACAATGGCTGGGCCAGCGAGAGGAAGGGATTGCCGACATTCTTGCGCTCAGCGTCGACCCGGGGCCCGATGGGCGCCCCAGGCTTCGCGCTGTGGTGACCGAAGCGAAATATGTCGAGGCCAGTGGCCTGGCGGAAGCCAAACGTCATTCCAGCCAGCAGTTACGACAAACGATGCGCCGGATCGAGGACGCGCTCTTCGGCGATCCGGGACGGCTTGACCGTGACCTATGGCTTTCGCGTCTTGCGGACATCCTGCTCGATGAGCCGTCGGCTCTAACCGCAGGCTTTTCGCTCGAGGAGGTGAGGAACGGCATCCGCAACGGCACGGTGGAAATCGATCTAAAGGGCTATTCCCACATTTTTGTCTCGGGACCCGCAGACGCGGGTGGTTCCCCCGGCGATCAGGACGAAGTGACCGAGGTCCGGGGACTGCAGGAGATCTACACACGCGAAGGTCTGCGGCAACTGATCAAGGCCTATGAGGCGTCTGAGCCATTGATGCCGATTAGGCGGGCCTTAGGGGATCACAGGCCGTGGGAGACATCTGAGTTCCGCGCGCCAGCGCCGCGCGTTCGGTGGACCACCAGGAGCAACGCGGCGAGTGGTGCCGGCCCCGAACCGGACGCCCCGCCGCCGAGCCCTCCGCCAATGACACCCACGCCCCTTCCGGCTGGGCCCAAAGGAAGTGCCGATACAGCGCCTCTTGCCGATGCCGATGAGGCTGGTCCTCATTCGGCTTCCCACGCCACTCCGCCTGATCGGGAGGAGCAGGAGGTGGAAGGATCGATTCCCGGGGACAACGAGAGTTTTGCCGGGATGGTGTCCCGACGGGCGGGACAGGTGCAGTCTGCGGCTGACGAGGACGAACAATGGCTCGAGGCAACAGCCGGCCGGCTGCGTACGGCCCTTATGGGGTACAATCTGCAGGCCAAGATCGCGGGGACGCGATTGACGCCAAACGCCGCCTTGGTGCGATTTGTCGGCAGCGATCGCCTGCGCGTTGAAGACATCGAGGCCAAGCAGTCGGCCCTTCTGACCACGCATGGCCTGAGAGTGATCTCGATCTCGCCACTGCCCGGCGAGATCGTAGTGGGCGTGGCAAGAGCAAAGCGGCAGATTGTCTCAATGTGGGATCTCTGGGAGCGCCGCGCCCTGAACCGCAACGCCGCCGGTCTGAACACGAGCTTCCTTCTCGGCCTGCGCGAGCTGGACGGAGAAATTCTCTATCTCAACTTGGGCGGTCCCTTTGCTGGCGTCTCACAACACGACCCGCACACGCTGATTGCCGGCGCGACTGGCAGCGGTAAATCGGTGCTGATCCAGGCCCTGATCCTCGACATCGCAGCGACCAATCCTAGTGGCCTGGTGCACATTCACCTGATCGATCCGAAAATGGGCGTCGACTACTCCGCTATCGAGCGGTTGCCGCATGTGAAGGGTGGGATCATCATTGACCAAGCGGCCGCGATCGAAATGATGGAGGGGCTCGTCGTCGAGATGGACCGGCGGTACGAGCTTTTCAGGCAGAGCGGGGCTCGCGACATTCGATCGTTCAACATCAAGGCCACGCCAGAAGCACGGCTGCCGATGAAGTTTCTCATCCACGACGAGTTCGCCGAATGGATGCTGACCGAGGATTACAAGGGTGCCGTCACCTCGATCGTTTCCAGACTTGGAGTGAAGGCGCGAGCCGCCGGCATTCACCTCGTCTTTGCGGCACAACGGCCCGATGCCGGAGTCATGCCTGTTCAGCTGCGTGACAATCTCGGTAATCGGCTGATCCTCAAGGTCGCGAGCGTCGGAACCTCAGAGATCGCCCTCGGAATGAAGGGCGCCGAGAACCTGCTCGGCCTCGGGCACCTGGCCGCGCGACTGAGCGGCGAGGCCTCGACCGTCTTCGCACAGGCACCATTCCTGTCCGATGAGGATATAGAAGACGTCGTGTCGGCTATCGCTGCTCAGGACGGCTGAGCTGGCAAAACCGGAGGCGGGGCAGGAGCGAACAGGAGGACGAGGGCATAGATGACCCCGGCGCACGACATCGCGGCCGCGACCCACAACAGAAACTGAATGATCTTTACCGTTGAGGGCGGCCATTTCTTGTCCTTGTTCTTGAGCGAGACGGCGTAGTCGCCGTCGAGCTTGTTCAAATTGGTGATGTAGAGGCTGAAAGCCTGGCTGAAGCGACCCATGATGAAAACGCTGGCCACACTCACGACGGCGGCGAACAGGAAAATGCCGACGGCGATGAGCCGATCGCTCTTGAGCTGGGATGCCGCGAAGTACCACAAGCCGCCGATTGCCACTGAGAACAGCGGGGGAATCTTGTAGAGGATGTCGTTCATCGCTCTGAAGTGGGCGTATTGCTCCTTGTAGATTTCTTTGACGTTGACGTCGTTGCCTTCAGTCATGGGATACGCATCTCCTGTTCGCCCTGTATGCTATCAGCAAATTGCCTGAGCCTCGATCGTGAGCCGATTTCGAATTTTCCCCGTTCCGGATTAGGTTGAGCTTGATCCGAAGACAGAGTCACATGCGTTTATGCCGATCTATCTTGATGGCCACTCGACAACCCCGCTGGCGCCAGAGGCGATGGAAGCAATGGCACCTTGGTGGCATGCTCAGGTCGGCAATCCGCACTCGCCTCACGTGAGTGGCATGTTGGCGTCACAGGCCGTTGAGACTGCGCGTTCGCAACTCGCTTCCCTCATCGGCTCTGATCCACAGGAACTCGTCTTCACCTCCGGGGCGACCGAGGCGAACAACATCGCGATAAGGGGCATCGCCCTCGCCGCACTCGAAGGTGGCTTCGGGGGGCGTGACATTGTCGTATCTGCCATCGAGCACAAGAGCGTGCTGTCGGCCGCGGGCTCGCTGCGCAGTGCTGGCTTCCGCATCATTGAAGCGCCGGTTGATGTGAACGGGGTCATCGATATTTCGGCGCTCGAACGGCTGGTCGACGCCGAGACGCTCTTGGTATCGGTGATGGCGGTCAGCAACGAGGTGGGATCCATCCAACCGCTCGCCGATGTCGTTCGTATTGCTCGTTCGGCGGGGGCGCTCGTGCATGTCGACGCTGCACAAGGGCTGGGCAAGCTTCCATTGGACTTTTCGGATTTCGACCTTGCGAGCATATCATCGCACAAAATGTACGGCCCAATGGGTATCGGCGCACTGTTCATATCATCTGCCGCTCCACTCCGCCCGTTGCCGCTGTTGTTCGGCGGCGGTCAGGAAGCTGGGATCCGTCCTGGGACCGTACCGACGCCGCTCGTGGTTGGATTTGGCGCCGCCGCCAAGGTCTCCAGGGCGCGGCTCGCAGCGGACGCCGTCCATTCAACGGGCTTGTCGGCTTTGTTCCTAGACGAGTTGCGCAACAGGCAAGTCCAATTCATCGAAAATGTTCCTGCTTGGCAACGCGTGCCAGGCAGCTTGAGTCTGAGATTCCCCGGCAATGGCGCGATGTCGATAATCGCGAAAGCCGGGGATCGGATTTCGATTTCCGAAGGATCAGCTTGCACGAGCGGGCAGATTACTGCCTCGCATGTGCTCCTTGAGATGGGATTTACTCACCAACAGGCAGCGGAAACTGTTCGTCTATACTTTTCCCGCTATAATACCGAGATGGACGCCACGGACGCCGCGATCGCGCTTTCGGAAATAGTCGGCCGCTAAGGATTGCCAACTGGCGACCGTCTCCAGTAGCATCCACTCCCATGTTGAACGACCTTTATGATCCGGCCACCGCGATTCGCGTTTCGGGCCACGAGACCTTCTCGCTTCGGCTGTTGTGGCTGAAGAAGGCGTTCGATCATGCGTCCGGCCCAGATGGAGTCGATCGTAGAACATTTCAGGAACAAAACGCAATCGCCACCTTCGGCGTCGGCAAGAATATGGCGCTCTCGATGCGTCATTGGGCGCTGGCGACGAAGATCCTGGTTGATAGCCCCACCCATCTTCATGCCACCCCTCTAGGGCGATTGATTTTCACGGACGGCACCGGGCTCGACCCATATCTCGAGCATCCGTCGACCCTGTGGTTGATGCATGCCCATCTTGTGAGTCAGCCGCACGCCGCAACGACGTTCTATTACGCCTTCAACCTGCTCAATCAGATTGCCTTTACCCGAGACGATCTCGTGAGGGCCATGGCGGCCATCGTTGAAGCGCGCGCGACCGCAAGAGCAACTGCCGAGACCCTCAAGCGCGACGTGGAAGTGTTCGTTCGCAGCTATGCGCCGCGTCACGCCGACGCAGGGGAAGACGCGGTAGAACCGCTGCTCGTCGAACTCGGCCTGCTGCGCGAGCAGCGCTCGACCGGGCAACTCGAATTCGTCCGCGGGCAGAAGCCCTCGCTGGAAGAAAGCATATTTGCGCTGGTATTGAAGCAGTTCTGGGAGCGTCACCACTCGCTATCCCCCACCCTCTCGGTGGAGCAGGTGCAGTATGACCCCGGCTCCCCCGGGCGCGTCTTCAAACTGGATGAGGATAGCCTCGTCGCACGCCTGATGAGCATCGGGGACGCAACCGGCGGGAAAATGGTGTGGACCGACACCGCGGGCCTCCGTCAGGTCGCTTTAGCAGGCCGTCTCGAGGAAATCGACGAGTTCGATCTCGTCAAAGCCGGTTACCGTGGGCGGAGATCGGGATGACCAAGCTCGCCAACATCGTCAAGGTCGAACGCCGGTTCGCGCTGTCCGCTAGGGTCGACACCGATCTCAACGGCACGCCGCCGCTCACGGGATACGTATTGCAGGCGAGCGTGCGCAAGTCGTTGATAGCCATGCTAGCGGGGGTCGCGGAAGGGTCGCAGTTTGCGTTCACCTGGACCGGCCCCTACGGCGGCGGCAAATCTTGTGCGGCGCTGCTTGTTGCCAATCTGGTCGCTGGCAACAAGAAGCAACGCGCGCTCGCCGAAGGGATAGTTGGGCCAGACTTGGCGGAGCAGTTTTCCTCTGCGTTCCCTGGGCGGGGCCGCTCGTGGGATGTGCTTGCACTGACCGGCCGGCGCACGAGCCTGGCAGGGGCCTTGGCGGACGCGGCTGCGGAGCAATTTGAGTGGCCTCAAGCGACGCGGGAAGCAGCGCGCGACGAGCGAGCACTTATCGACGAATTGGAAGCGCGTGCTCGTCACAAGGGAGGGTTGCTTATCGTCATCGACGAGCTCGGCAAATTCCTCGAGCACGCGACGAGTTCTGCCGGCGACGTGCATATTTTGCAGGATCTCGCAGAGCGAGCAGCCCGCTCTGACGGTCGGCTGGTCGTCGTCGGCATCTTGCATCAGTCTTTTGAGCAATATGCCAATCGGCTGAGCCGGACTGGTCGAAACGAATGGGCAAAGGTCCAGGGTCGGTACCAGAACGTGCCCTTCGTTGCGCAGGCCGACGAGGTCGCGGCGCTTATCGCTCGCGCCATTGGTAGCGACCAAGCTCCGGCAAGCGCCAAAGCGATCGCTGGCCTGACGGCGGTAGCGATCTCGCATCGTCGCCCGGTCGATGTCGCCGGGCTGACTGAAATCCTTACGCAAACATGGCCATTGCACCCGGTCTCCGCTCTGTTGCTGGGACCGGTGTCCCGCCAACGGTTTGCACAAAATGAGCGGAGCGTCTTCGGCTTTCTCTCTTCGTCGGAACCCAACGGGTTTCAGGCCCACTTGGCGCAGGCCGACGTCGACGGAAACGCCTGGTATGGTCCGGATCAGCTTTGGGATTACTTAGTTGCCAACTTTGGCAGCGCCCTTTCTGTTGGTCCCGAAAGCAATCGGATGACACTGGCCATGGAGGCCGTAGAGAAAGCGGCGCTTTATGGCCCGCTGGTTGGCAAGCTCGCCAAGGCCGCGGCGGTCGTCGAGCTGTTCAGGAATGGCTCTGGGCTCGCGGTTGCCGACGACATGCTATCTCTTTGCGCGCCAGAGGCGAAAAAGGCCGACGTTACGGCGGCGATCGACGAACTGGTCAACCGTGCGATCCTCATCCGTCAGCCGCGGCTTGGTGGATATGCCCTCTTCGCCGGCAGCGATTTCGACCTCGATGAGGCCATCTCCAAGGTCGCGCTGAAGCTCGACGCCGATGTTCTGGCTGATTTGCCATCACGGCTTGGCGTGGGGCCGATCGCAGCCAAGAGCCACTACTTTGCGACCGGTGCTTTGCGCACGTTCGACGTTGTCATTCAGTTCGCCGACGAGAGCCCGCAAAGTCCCGCTGCGTGGGCCAAGAGGACCGCTGCGGCATTGGCCAAGACGAAGCGGCGGTCGGCGGGTCTTCTCATTATGCTGCTGCCCGACGCGCGAAGCTTCGAAGCGCCAGTCAAGGTCGCCGCCAAGCAGCTCAGTGTCGAATTGGAGAACCTAGGAGTCCTGGCCGGCGTGGCCGCGAGTGAGCAGGTTTATCTGCTTAGGGATCATGCGAGCGACCTCTATGCCCTGGATCGCATCGAAGAGACGCATCCGCAGCTCGAGGGTGATCGGATCGCCCGCCGAGAATTGTCGGCACGTAAATCGTTGATCGCCGAGATTGTACGCAGCGACTTGCTGAAGGCGTTCTCTTCGGCCCGCTGGTGGGCATTCGGTGACAGCGCAAAAGATGCATCCGGCAAGAAACTCGATGGCAGGGAACTGACCGTCTTGGCGTCGGCCCTTGCCACGACTGCTTTCAGCAGCGCACCCGTCATCCAATCGGAGTTGCTCTACCGGGATAAGCCCTCGACTGCCGCCATGGCGGGCCTGAGGACCTTGATGCATGCCATGGTTTCGAAGTCGGACGTGGCAGACCTCGGGATCGAGAACTTCCCGGTCGAGCGCGGGCTCTACCTAACGATCGTTCGGCCATTGGGTCTTCATCGGCAGGATGACAAGGGCGTGTGGCGCTTCGCCGATCCTGCGGAGGCCGAGGCGGGCAAGACAATGAAGCCTGCCTGGACGGTTCTGGGTGAGAAGCGGGTGAACCTGGCCGAACTCTTCGACACCTGGGCAGCGCGGCCATATGGCATCAAGCGGGGCGTGATGCCCGTACTGGTATTGTCCTATCTGCTGGCGCACAGAAACGCGGTCGCCGTCTACGTCGACGGCGCTTTCCAGCCTGCCATCGACGATATCGTCGCCGACCGCATTCTGCAGGATCCTGCAGCCATCGAGTTCCGCCGGATTTCGCGCTCCAAGCGCGATGACGCGTTCGTCCAGCAGCTCGCCGCGCTTCTTTCGACCGAAACAAGCCCCGTTGAAGCGAAGGCCCTCCCGGTCGCATCGGCGCTCTATCAGCGTTTCCATGCTCTTCCGCTGTGGGCGCAGCGCACTCAGACGCTGGCCGAAAATGTTCGTAAGGTCAGGGACATTGTGCTGAAGGCCAGCGACCCTGAAGCGCTGCTGTTTTCAGACCTCGCGTCCGCCCTCGAGGGAGAGCCCGATCCCGGGGTCAGCGTGGTGGCCGCACTGAACAAGGCCGAACAGGCCTATCCAAAAATGCTGGAGACCCTCCGCACGAGCCTGGCCGAGCATCTTGGGGTCGACCCGATGACCTTTGAGGGAATTGGGCCGCGGTCGTCTACAGCGTCTGGCGTGTCGGCTGAGCTGCGCGTCGATGCCTTCATCATGCGTGCCGGCGCTTTCGAGGGAAATGGCGGCGACATCGAAGGATTAGCGAGCCTGCTCGTTCATAAGCCGCCCCGTAACTGGTCTGACCGCGAACAAGAACAAGCCATGTTCGAAATGGCCAAACTCTCCCTGCGCTTTCGCGAGGCAGAGACATTCGCCGCGGTTCGCGACCGGTCCCCAACCTCCCAGGCTATTTCGGTGATGGTAGGCTTGGATCCAAAGGAGAAGCCTCTTTTTCACGCTTTCCAGGTGTCAGAACAGGAGCTTGCGGCTGCAGACATGGCGGCAGACGACTTGATGGCGCAGCTTCGCCAAAGGGGCATGAGGCCGGCCGTGGAGCTTGCCGCTCTCGCGCGCATCGTAGAACGCCTTTCCGAAGGCAAGGGATTGGAGCCAGCATGACAAATCTGGTGCGTGAGCGTCATATCCTTGGGATATCGGGGGGTCGCGATAGCGCGGCCCTCGCCGTCCATATGCGGCAGACCCGGCCAGAGCTCGATCTCGAATACTTCTTCACCGACACCGGCAAGGAGCTGGAAGAGGTGTATTCGTTCCTCGACAAGCTTGAGGGGTTCTTGGGAAAACCGATCACCCGGCTTAATCCGGACCGGGATTTCGACTTCTGGCTTAAGGAATACAATCACTTCCTGCCCTCCCCCAAAACTCGGTGGTGCACGCGGCAGCTCAAGCTCCGTCCGCTCGAGCAGTGGCTGCGCGAAGACCTCGATGCCGGGGTTGTCGTACATTCCTACGTGGCCATCCGGGCTGATGAACCCAGTCGCGAGGGCTATCAGGCGACCCATGGCAACATGCAGGTGCACTTCCCTCTGCGGGAGGACGGCATCAGCAGGGCTGGCGTGATCGAAACGCTCGAGAGCGCCGGCTTGGGCGAACCCGACTACTATCGCTGGCGGACTCGCTCGGGGTGCACATTCTGTTTCTTCCAGCAAAAAATCGAGTGGGTGCGATTGATGCGCGAGCACCCCGACGCGTTCGACGAGGCCAAGGGATATGAGAAGACCGCTCGCGATCACGGCTCACCCTTCACCTGGAGCCAGGGAGAGGGCCTAGACGAGCTCAGCGCGCCGGCCCGTATTGACGAGATCGAGCGCGAGTTCGAGCAACGCCGCGCGCGACTATTGGCGCGGCGCCGCGTGAACCCGCTCGCCGGCAATGTTGTGCCTACGATCGATGACGTCTACGGAATTGACGAGGCTGCGGCAGGATGTGTGATCTGCCACAAGTGACAGGATGAGGTGTCGCGTGACCGCCGTGGCGACCCTTGCATTTACCACTGCCAGAGAGCTGTCCACGGCAAAGTCACCGGCATTGGGCCGGAAGTCAGTGGGGAGGTTCTTGACACCTTCGCTTGATGCTAGGCTGCTGGGGACTTAGAGCCATCTCCTACCCGGAACAACGTTCAGCAACGAACAGGAGCTGGGCGACTACGACTCAAAGCGACATGCGGCACTGACTCTGAGGGAGCTCGAGCGCTACATCGCTCTCGACATCGTCGGCGCCTACCATCAATCGATCCACGGCAGTCTGGACCGCCCGCCGATCGCGGTGTGGCGGGAGCACGAGGGCGAAATCCCGCTTCGGTTGCCGCAAGATCGAATGCGCTTCTGGCTGACGTTCCTGCCGGAGCAGGAGCGGACGTTGATGCCAGACGGGATTCATCTGTTCAACCTGCGCTACTGGTCGTCGGCACTGAGCGCCGATGTGGGGCGTTCGGATCAACGTCTGCTTGTCAAATACGATCCGCGCGACATGGCGCGCATCTTTGTCCGGCGGCCATCAGGAAACTTCGTGGAGGCCCGTTATGCCGATGTGACCCTGCCCTCGATAACGCTGCACGAGGCACTGACCGCCCGGCGTACCCTACGCGCAAAGGGGCGTCGCGAAGTCGACACCCGCGCCATCGTCCGAACAGCCATCGCGCAGCGAGAATTGGTCGAGGCGGCAACCATCAAGACGGCGGCTGCGAGACGCGGGAAGGCTTCTTCGAAATCGAAGGTGGATGATCGAGGATTGGGCTCGCTCCGCGGCGTCGACTCCAGCAAACCTGTACCCTTTGTTGAGGATACAGATTGAGCTGGAGTGAATATGAACGATCAAATCTCCCACCTGACCGCCGGCGCCGCCGCACTGCAAGGCCCCGCCCGCACCGGTCCGCATATTGTCTCAGGCCCTACCAAACGCCGCTGGCGAAACCCGCCATCGCCAAATAAGCGATCGAAGCAATGAGTGCCACCAACGAAGGGCTGGCCTTTGAAAGCGCTTCGACAAGATCTTTGAGCACAACAAAGAAGCCTGTCACGTTAGGGATTGCGTCAGCTGTCTGGGCAGCACCATTGGCAGATTTGAATTGCGCGATGACCTGGGCTGCGGCCGTGACCAAATACAATACAAATGAGGCGATTGAGAGCCACAGCGCCCACTCAGCGATCGTATCTTTCATGATCGGACTCCCTAACGAGCGAAAATTTTGACGGATGGTTCAGGCGTGGTAGCCGGCTGGGCCTCGAAAGGATCAGTCGGAAAGGCAAATTTTGGAACATCAGTCGTAAGATTAACCATGCTTGGGTACTTTGCCCGCACCCACACGCGGAACTTCTCGATGCCCTTTGCCACCTGCAGCGAGTAATCAAGGGGCTGCGTGCCCTGGACCGAGGACGAAGTCCCAAGGTTCATGAAATAGCGCCCGAGAGCTTCGTCGTCGGACGTGTTGCTCGGGGGGCCCGGTAGAAGCATTTGAGCGTTTCGCTCGGCAAGACTTCCTTTCGGGACTGCTCGCCCCCAATCGAGCGCCTGCCCGTGGCAGGCGATGCAAGATGATCTCGGATTGTCCACCGGCCCATTCAGCCGGCCGAACAGGCCCAGATTGTGCCGTGGCAAAGGAAAAAACTTCTCAGCCACAGCAGCATTGACCCATGCCTCTGCCACGGTCTTGCCCTGCTGCTCATATTGAAATGCCGTCAGCGTGGGATCATTGCCCCACGTCAGACCGACGGGTACAAGCCTCTCAAAGGGCGTGTTGCCGGGAGTGCCGGCGTCATACATGAACGTACCGAAAAACCAACCGGCACCTCCCGGAATGCGGCTGTCCTTTACCGCAACGTCGACTTGAAGCAGCCGCAGCGTGGCCACTTCGCCCGCATCGCCTATTGCTGCATCCCACTCCAAAGAGCCAGCGAGATAGGGCACTTCGGAAGGTGTCGCCTGAGTGAAGAGCACCTTGATCGCATAGCTGCCATCGGGAAACGCAAAACTCTTTGTTTTCGGGAAAGCGGGATCCTGCCAGACCTCAGCCAATCTGCGGCATGCAGCCGAATTGTAGAAGCCGATGGCCCAATTTTGCCGCCCCTCCCCTTGCAACGCGTGAAGCTCGTTCGAACGTGAGTGACGCTCTGCGGTCATGCCTCGCAGGCGCTCGCGCACATCCTGAAACCATGGGGCGTGACACCAGCCGTTGGATGGATCATCCTCGATGCGCCAGTCGATATTCTGATTGTCCTTGATACCGTAGTCCAGCAGTGCCTTCACATAAGCAGAGGGATCCTTGAGCGGATCGATGGCCTGCCAGGGATATTTCTGCTGCGGCTGCTGTGACAGAGACGGAAGCTTGACGACAAATTCTCGCTTCTTTGCGCCCCCTTGTAAGGGCCTCGTGCTCGAGCATTCGATCTTGATGCTTGCGGCCTTGCTGAATGGGGTTCCTTCAGGCACGGCGCAAGGTTGACTGTCGGCGAGCTGAGCAGGACTGGCGGACAGGAAGACCGCGAGAAACATGCTCACAAGAGAAATGAAGAGTGCACGGTTTGCCATCACTGCCGTCCCCCAGATCAACTCAACGATTATTCTTCGCCACGAGGTCAATCGCGGCAATGTAATCATCGATGTCGCTGTCCGCGAAACCCTCATGCAATTCAAGCGATATTCCGGTCGCTACGGCTTCCTCGGCTCCCGGTAAGGACACTGATTTATAGTCATACTGGCGCCCCGACACGACTTCTGCTGGCCACACCCCCGGGAAGAATGACTTTTGCAGAAAGTAATAGCTCCGATAGATTGGCTCGCGCACATATGCCGCCCTGGCGGGGATTCCCTCTTTCGCGAGGGCTCTCAAAAACTGGTCGCGGGTGCAGGTGATGATCCGCGGGTCGATCCGCAAAAGATAGAAGAAGTAGCTGCACTCGGCATCAGCCGGTTTTCTCTGCGGAATCACACCGCGGATTTTGGATAACTCGCGGTCCAGGCGATCACCCAACTCTCGGCGCCTGCGAACAATGCCGTCCAGTTTCGGAAGCTGAGCCGCTGCCATCGCACCGTCGAGCTCGCTCATGCGGTAGTTCGGTGCGAGCGCCTGCAGCCGGATATTCCTGCCGTAGCGATCATAAAATTTGTCGGCGTAGTTATGACAGAGATAGTAGTCATGGTCGGTGCCGGTTAACACGAAACCGCCCTCACCAGACGTGATGTGTTTTTGATCATTCAGACTGAAACATCCGAAATGTCCAAATAGCCCGACGGATTTGCTCTTGTAGGTCGCGCCCAACGCCTGAGCGCAGTCCTCTATGAGGGACAACCCCCTGCGTGCGCATATCGCCGCGATGTCGTCGATTTCCATGGGACAACCCGTCAAATGGACGGCGACTACGCCGCGTGTCCGATCGGTAATCGCAGCGGTGATATGCTCCGGTCGAGGCATGGCAGTGTTGGGATCGACATCAGCGAACACCGGGATGAGGTTCTGGTACAGGATGGCGTTGATCGTGCCTATATCGGTGATCGGTGTGGTGATCACCTCAGAACCAGGCGGCATTCTGGAAGCTGCGACGGCCACATGGAGACTGGCCGTTCCCGACGACGTGGCGACGGCACTATGGGCACCGAACCTCTTCGCATAAGCTTCCATCGCAGTCGCGACGATCGACGTTTCATTTGCTTTCGGCCAGTACCAAAGGCTGTTCTTGTCAAGCGCTGCTGTCAGCGCAGCCAGTTCTTCGGCACCAAAGCGATCCGGACGCGGCGGCAGTCCCTTTGTTCTCACAGGCACGGAGATTTCTCCTAGTTGAACGTGATTGAACCACTCATTGGATAGAGCGGTCTCAAGAAAAAAGACAGTGGGGTGCGCGCCGCCTGTTCTGGTGATTTGGCGAATTCACGATGATTTCACGGAGCATCGGAGGAGGCACTATTGGGCGCGGTATTTAGTGTAGCGGGCTGCTGCCTCAGGGCGTTATGTGACAGGGACAGTACTTTCCTGACAAGCGCGTTGGGCAACCACTAGAACTCCAGCAGATCGCCCACCCGAGCAGTGGCCTTCTTCTCTATCGCCCCCATGAGGGGCAGTCGCCGAAGCGTGTTCACTGGATACGTCGGATCAAGGAGGGCTGCCGGCGTAAAGCCCGGTTCCTGCTGCCGCAGGGCGTTCACCGACTCCCTGAGCTGCGGCGTCTCCTCGTTGCGAAGATTCAATGCAACCTCATAGCGCCGCGTTGAGACAAAATCCGGACGGAATCGAAGCGCCGTTTTCGCGTGCAAAAGCGCCTGGTCGTAGTCAGCCAGGGCAGCAGCGGCCATGCAGGCAAAATGCTCGAAATAAAACTGAAAAGGGCTGTGTTTGGTGAGCTCCAACGAGCGCCGGGCTGTCTGGTAGCCTTCGTCGAACATACCATTGGTGGTCAAAGCGTTGGAGAGCAGCGCCCACCCTAGAGGATCCGTCGGGTCACGTTCGACACCGCCCTGAGCCATCAGCAGAGAGGCACGCAGATTGCCTTGATGAACATATTCAATCTGGGAACTGATCGTCTGAACGGAAGCATCATCCGGGGAGTGGCGTAGCGCCTCCACCGCAAGTTCGGTGATCGGCGCGGCGTTGTCCAAAAATGACATCGAGCGGTGCTGAAAAAATGCGGCGTTGCGCAGGAAGGCACGCCACGCCAAGTACCGGCCGCGCGGCTCGATCTCAAACGCACGCCTGAACAGGCGATCGGCATCGATCAAGCTTCCCTTATCCAGGCGGAAGAACAAACTTCTCGCCTGACGCGCCAGGACGAATGCGCAAGCATCCGCTCCATCAATCGATGCGGCCTCGGCGAAAGCATTGCAAACGTGCTCGACTGTGTTCAACGCAAGCCTGTCGAGATCGACAGAGTCATGCATCGCGCCAATAGCGCCGGGCACGCTCGCATTTTCAGACCACAGCTTTCGTCCGTTGTGAATCTCGCAAGAGAGGAAAACCCCGTCACTGAGCGCAACGGAAAGCACGCGGATCAAGAGCATCGCCTGCGGCTGCCCCCCTGGTGTGCTTACATCATCAACGTCATCAGCGCCGCTCGCAGCCATGATCTCCAGATTATCGATCTGCCGCAGCGCGCTCAGAATCCGGTTCTGCAGCAATCGTGCGCCAACATCAGCCGCCGGGGCTCCTCGCGCATCGCTTCGCAGCAATACTATGCACCTGCGCCTTGGCGCGGTTCTTCTTTGACTAACCCATCTCTGGAGAACCTGGCTGCGTATATCACGGATGGCCTGCTCGAATTCGCGGTCATGTATGTCTACGTCTTCGAAAGCTTTGACCGCGCCTCCGATCTGGCTTTCCGCAGGAGCCTCGTAGACAACAGTGAAGCCCGCCTGATCCAAAGTTACCGCATGCCTTGAGGCGACCAGCAACTGCCTGTGCGGTCCAAGCGCTCTGCGTATTTCGGTGAGAGCTGCCCGCAGGCTGCCTGCTGCTTGCTCGGGTGCGCGGTCGCTCCAAAGTCGCTCCTGCAGCCAGGTCCGCGTGCGCGTGTGACCGGGTGCGACGGCTAGAAACACAATCACTCCCCTCGCCTTGCTGCCGAGCGGCGCAAAATCATGACCCTCCGTGTCGGTGAGAGTTAGCCTGCCAAGAACATTCAGCTTTAGCATGTCGCCCATGAAAGTAACTTGTATCCTATTACATTAGCGTAGTTTCATGTGCCTCGCTATCCACCGGGAGGAGTAAACTTTCCAGTCGCGCTGGCGGCGCTCGTGGAGAACCAAAATCCACTCTGTTGAAGGGAGCCTAATCTTTTCGGCGAGCATTTCTTGGACGGTCAATGCGGACAAAGCACAATGGCAAGTGCTCACAGCTAGCCCAGTTGATTTCACGGTGTTTTCACGGTCGGGATTTTTTTCCTGATCTAGGATCATAGGCATCTTGTTGGAGCCATCTGCAAACCGCAGGCGAAGAGCTCCGGCGATCAAGATACTTGTCAAAGGAGGATGCCGTGGATACTCGAGCACCGAAAACAGAAGTCAGGTCAAATCCCCGCGCACGCAGGGCAGACGGCGCCGCATCTGCCAATCCACTCGGCATCATTGTTGACTTGTTGCCGCCAGGATTTCCGACGCGACCGGGAACGCGGATCCGGCCGACCACCCTGACCATCCACAACACAGACAATCCTGGCCCCGGCGCCGATGCTGCGGCACATAACCGCTACATTCGTAGCCCCGACGCGGTTGCCCGCCGGGTGTCATGGCATTTCACCGTGGACGACAAGGACGTCTACCAGCATCTTCCCGTGAACGAGACTGGCTGGCACGCGCATGCCGCCGCCAATGCATCCAGCATTGGCATCGAGATCTGCATGCACCGAGGCATGGATGAAATGTCCGCCTACGATCGCGCGGCGCGGCTTTGCGTTTTCCTGGCCATGCAACTCGGCATCACCGTGCCCGATGGCCTACGTCAGCATCATGATTGGACAGGCAAGAACTGCCCCAGCGTCCTGCGTGGGCGACCCCACGGCTGGGAGGCATTTCTCGAGCGTGTCGGCTTCTATGCCAGGCGAGGCCGAGCCATGGCTGAAGTCCGCTTCACGGCTGCGCCGAAGTCGGCGCCCGCGACCAGAACGATGGAGATTGATGGCGCCGACTCAATCCTCGCATCCATCGCACAGCATTTCTCAACCCATGCCGATGCAGGGCCAACAGCGATGCAAGCGCGGCCGATACCAAGCGCAGACCCGATCGCTTTCGCTGCATCGACCGCAACCACCCCCTATTGGCCTGTCGTGACCCGCCATCCTCGCGCCTTGGAAGTCAACACGCTTCTTGTCGGCGGAGGCGCTTTCGGTGCCAATGCCTCGCGGCGCTTCCTTGCTGATCGAAACGGCGGCACACGTTATCACTGCGCGATCGATCTCTATTGCTCGGAAGGGGACCCGGTCGTTGCGTTGGAAGACGGCCGGATCGTCAACTTCTATCACTTCTACCAGAACACCTACGCCCTCCTGGTCCAGCACGATGGGTACGTGGTGAACTATGGTGAAGTCGCGCCCAACTCTCTCGCATCGCTTGGCCTTCGCGTTGGCGATCGGGTCGGTGCCGGCCAGAGGATCGGCACTGTTGGCCGACTGAACATGCTGCATTTTGAAACCTATGCGAGCGGCACGACCAGGAATTACTCCTGGCCCAAGGCCAACCCCCGCCCGAGCCGGCTGCGAAATCCCAGTCAGCTTCTCCTTGACCTTGCTGTGTCCGCCATACGTCTCGACGCAGATCAGGTCGTGACCCCCCTGAAGTTTTCACCATCAAGCGGCGTCCAGACAGTCAGCTTTCCTCCAATTGCTTTCGCGCCGACGGCGATTCCGCCAATGGATGAGAAAGGTTGGCATTCGTTCGGCATAGGAACGAGGGAGTGGCGATACGACGAGCGCGGCCTTGCCACCCGCGAAAACGGCACGGTCAAGCAGCAACGCTGGGAGGAGAGCCTCGATACGATGCGCAAGATCATGGAATATATGGGTTCCGAACTGCTTGTCGCGAGCGCCAAGCATGGAATTCCACCCGCGCTCCTTCTGATGACGGTCGCCACGGAGACCCACATCTACAAGGCACACAGATTCACCGGCCCGAAGACGTTCCGGTGGGAAGCGCATATCAAGAATGATGACGTCAATCCACCGACTCTTGGCGACTACTCGGCAGGTCCGATGCAATCGCTGGGCACGACGGCGCGCTGGGTCATTCGTTCCAAGGGATCGCAGTTCGGGCTGGACTACGACCCGTTTGCGGTTGCGCCAGTTTATCCGGCCAAGCCCGAGCCCAGGCCAGCTGATCATCCGTTATATGAGTTCGCAACCAACCTTGATCTTGGTGCCGCAGAGATCCGCATACGGCTCGGCGCGAGCGGCTTCGATCCAATCTTCGTCGCCGCAGCGTTCAACGCGGGCGGACTGTACAACAGCGCTCACAGCCCATGGGGTTTGCGCGCCTACGACGATCATCTAGATCGGGCGGCCAAATGGTATGGGGACGCCTGCGCATATTTGATTGAAAGCGGCATCGTCTAGCCGACGGATCGTGTGGTTGCGATCGCCGAAGACACTCGGCTCTAGCTGAAGCCACCAACTTGGCGGCCGCGATCACAAGACCACGATTCGACAACCTGATGTCCTGCGAAGCGCATTGCAGGTCGGATGCGTCCCCGATCCTGTTTCGCAAATGGCGTGACCGGACGCTCATCAAGAGGAGAAGCGAAATGGCCAAAAAAACAGTTGGGTCCGGTGTGTCCGCTCAGGCCACACCTGGACCGAATCTTAGTAGCAGCATAGACGAGTTGCTTCTGGCTGCGACCGCACGTGGTGACGGCACGTTGCGGACAGGACGCTATGTCGTCACCTTTAAGGAAGGCGCCGGCAGCCCGACTGACAACCTCACGTCACTCGGCTTGCGACCGCAGACGCCCGCGATTTTGCCGATCAGTCTCTCGAGATCGCGGATGTTGGCGATGCACACGCCATCGTCTTGCCTGAAATTGGCGTCGCGGTGGTTTCCAATCTTGGCATGCAGACTGCTGGACTTAGCATTGAAGCCGAAGCCGCCTCAGACAGCGCCATACAAACGATCGAGGACGAGTACTTCGTCTTCGCACAGCAGGAAACCTCGGACTACCTACGCGGGTTCCTCAAGGCGACCGAAGCGATTATCGCTGGGCTGGAGCTCGACCAGATGCGGAAAGAAGAGCTCGACTTCGAGGCCGAGGTGGCTGGTGCCACGTGGGGGCTGGTTACATGTCGCATCCCCCAAAGTTCGCGCTCTGGCGCTGGTGTGAAGGTCGCGGTGCTCGATACCGGTATGGATCTCGGGCATCCGGACTTCGCCGGTCGGCCGATCGTGACCAGCAGTTTTGTCGGGCAACCAGTCCAGGACTTGCATAGTCATGGCACACACTGCATCGGTACGGCTTGCGGACCGAAAGCTCCCGCAGGCTCCATCCCTCGCTATGGCATTGCGCATTCTGCTTCAATCTTTGTCGGCAAAGTCCTCAGCAACTCGGGCAACGGCAGCAGTGCGAGCGTGCTGGCTGGAATGAACTGGGCAATTGCCAATGGATGCGCTGTGATATCCATGTCGCTTGGTTCGCAATCGCCAGTCCAAGCGGCCTATACGGCGGCAGGCCAAGCAGCGCTCAACCGCGGCTGCCTTATCATCGCAGCTGCAGGAAACGCGAGCTCAAACACCGGGGCCCCCGCCAACTCACCCACCATCATGTCCGTGGGCTCCCTCGATCAAACTCTTGTCCCTTCGAACTTCTCGAACTTTGGTAAAATGGAGATTGCGGCGCCGGGGCGCGACGTGTTCTCATCTGTGCCGCGGCCCACGCGTTACGGGACGAAGAGCGGCACCAGCATGGCAACGCCCCACGTCGCGGGCTGCGCGGCACTTTGGGCACAAACGAGTCCGAGCCTTCGAGGGCAAGCGCTGTGGAACCGGATGTTGCAGGCGGCAAGGCCGCTTCCGTTCCCGCAGGCTAAGGTCGGCCGAGGGCTTGTCCAAGCGCCGGCGTAGAGCCCGCGGCATGCACCCGACAGGAGATAGTCATGGCAGAGAAACGAAAGTGGATTGTAACCTCGTCGGGTGCACGCCCTCTTGAGCACTTGAAGACAGACCTGCTCCAACTCGGGTTTCAGGTCGAAAATACCATGGATGAGATCGGCGTGATCGCCGGCACCGCCGAGGCAGCGGTCGCCGGCAAGGTACGGCGCGTTAAAGGAGTTGCGGACGTTTCCCCGGATCAAGACGTCGACATTGGTCCACCTGACTCAGATAAGGCTTGGTAACGGGCTTCTCTGACCAGGAGCAAAGAAGGAGGCGAACCATCGTCTTCTTCAATTTGCGGGTCCATCCAGTCTGAAATTTCAGCAACTCACTTCGAGATGATCATGTTCGTCTGTGATGATACAGTGAGGAGGAACGTCATGCTAAGTTTTTTCGTTGCCGTAGTAATTGCTTTAATTGCTTCGATCGCACAGGCTGCAGACCTAACCGTTGCGACTTTCAACACCGAGTCCGATACTGATACGCAACCCGCGAAGGTCGCTATCTCTATCGGAGAGATCGGCGCGTTTGACATCCTGGCCTTGCAGGAGGTTGAGAGCGCGCAAGCGCTGAAGGCATACGTTGAGGCGGCGGCGGCCCAAGGCGGGAGATGGCGCTATATCGTTAGCGAAAGTGGAGCCAATTCAGACCGCGAATCGGATTTCCTTGGCATAGTGTACCGGACAGACAAACTCCGTCAGCTCAAGACCACACGCAGACGCGTTCAACAATCTGACTTCAGGCGCCAACCTTGTGTGGGTCAAACCACACAATCCAATCAAGACACAATGCGATCCTTCCTTCAACTCAATGCTCGATCAAGTGTATGCGCCTACCTCCCTCGCCAAAGGGGCAACGGCGGAGATCAAATTTCCCGACGCGTCATACTGTGACAAGGACGCCCAAGGCTTCTCCGACCATCGACCGATCGTGGCAGTGTTCCCCAACGCGCTCCAGGGAGCGGGGCCAACCCTGACTGCTGGCGAACTTGTGTCGGAGGCTGCCGGCGAACAGGAAGAGTATCTGGCACAGAAAGCCGAGCGGCCGGGCGACTTTGTCGGCCACTAAGCCACTGACGTAGTGCCGAACCGTAGAGGCCAAAACGAATCCGTCGCTGGAGTGCAACGGTGGTGCAGGTACCATACAGATGCGGCAGCACTCGACGGGTTCTTGGCCGCCTTGAGGCCGGTACGCTGCGAATTCGTCAGTTGCGATCGCTACGGCCGCTTTGTTGGCGACGGCCGACGCGATGGCGTCAGCGTCGCCGGGTGGATGGTCGAGCACGGCGAAGCGCTCGACTGGCCCCGCTACAGTCACGGTGCCTATGCAGGGCAGCAGGCGAAGGTCGGACTGTGGGTCGGGCCGTTTCAGGCGCCATGGATTGGCGCGCTGGATATGGAGACAATGCGCGACCGGAAGGGAGCCAACCGCTCCGCGCCAGCGCCCGTCGCCGCTTCACCCGCCCAGCAGGGCACAACCCACGCCGGAAACGAACTCAAACTGGATAGAAACTGGGGGCAACGTCAGACGAAGCCAACTGGAACCTGCAGAACTGCTCATGGGGCAGGAAGCTCGACCGCGACAAGGACGGCATTCCGTGTGAAAACTTGTGCTAGGGGGGAATCATGTCGATCGTTAGGGATGGTGTTCTGGAAAAAGCAGCTCTAGGGCTGTTGGGACTGGTCGCCGCTATCGTGGCCGGGTGCAGTTCGATTGACTATCAGAAGCTCACCACAGGGCGGCTATCTGGCAGCCTCTTTGTCATGTGGGTTGGCGAGGGCAACAGTTCGGGCGACGGAAATTTCCTATTCGTGCCCGACCCACGGGATCCATTGATTTTCCATCGCGCATATCCATCTTCTCCGGGGAGCACGATCCAGCCGGGTCTCATGTACACGGACGGCGGTTCGATCCCGAAGATCGCCCAAGTCTTCCAGGGCCTGTCCCCTTGGGGCTACGCGCCGGCCTACATGATCCACGATTGGGTATTCATCGCTCACCACTGCATAGTAGATGGCAGCACCGAAAACAGATTCGACCAGGTTCGCGGAATCGAATTCGACGATTCAGCCGAAATTCTTGGTGAAGCGATCAAGGCATTGATCAAAGCACGGCAGGTGGCTCCCGACGACGTGGCGCCAGGTGCCATAACTTCTGCCGTCGGAAGCGTGGTTGCGAAGAACCTTTGGGATGAGAAAGGAGCGTGCAAGTCGCTGCAGGTCAGCGCGAAGGACATCGCTGCCGCGGAAGCTGCCATTCCAGGGTCGACCACCAAGGAGCAGAACTTGAGAATCTTCCGGCTCCCGGAGACGATCGGGCCTGCGGTTGCCGCGGCAAAGCCCGCCAAGATCGTGGCTCGCGTTACATTCTGAGTTGTACTCCACCGAAGGGGTTCGGCGATCTGAGTAATTGATTGTGGGGAGTATAATGAGACTGGGAGCGCCTCCACGCCGGCTAATACAACCGTCGCCGTCTCGACGGTCCGCAATGCTTCCCTTCTTGGCAAGCGGCTCGTTTACTCGATCAAGCTTTCAAAATACGGATCAACGCAGGAGTATGATGAAACAACAGGTGTCACGGCGGTGTTCGTTGGCCTCAGGACCGACGCAGCCGAAACTCGCACCTGGTACGCCAAGAAAGCCTCACGCAAAGGGAGCTGAGCCCGATCTCGCAAAGCAGGGCATACTGATGCGTGTCATACGCGGAAACTTGAACGCCTTCTAGCGATGCTCGCTGCCCAATTCTCCCAAGGCTGCGTTCCATAGGCCCTCGCTCACCACCGCAACTAAAGTCGCTTTTCGATATTGGGCGAGCACGTCCGCTGCGGGCCGGCGACGGTCCGTCACGGCATCCGTATAGCCTGTGTATTCATGGCCGTCCGGTTCGAACCATTGCATGCGTTCGACGCTCGCCACCGGGTCGCCCTTCGTCCCACGCGAGATCCTGATGATAGCCGCGCCGCGAAATCCATAATGTCAGCATCAATAGCGACTCGTCGCCACGCTTGGCCATCCAACTCTCCACACCAATTCTTGTTCCACGGTGGCTGGATCATCTTGATCAGCCCCGCTTCGAGCCCGGCGGCGGAGATCACCGGCAAACCGTTCCACTCGAGCGCAGGGGGCATCGCGCATAGATCTCGACGACTGTGCCTGCCGTTACGTGCTCGTTGATGATCCGGTTCACGTGGGCGCTGGTTTTTTGCCCCGACTGGCCGAGTCGGTAGTTCGACAAGCGGCTGCGGATACCAGCTCGACTTACGCCGATGTATTTGATGAGATTGTCGACCACGAACACGTAGACGTAGCAGCGCGCGGATCTTGTCGCTCTTGGTCTCCAGCCCTGCGACGACGACGGTCACTTCACGCTTCATTGGCGAAGAAGTGCGAGACATACGTCCAAGGATGGCGTTCCTCATCATGTCACGCGCCCTCGTCGCGCTCGTCTTACCAAAGTTCGGCAAAATATCCCCCGCCAACAGCTTCTCTTTCGACAGCAATCAGGCATCTTCGAGTGCCTCGAAATCCGGCAAGTCGCGCAGCGTGTCGAGCCTGAATTCCAGCAGGAATTCTTTTGTCGTCACATAGGTGTAGGGTGCGCCCCGCGTCGGGCTGCGCGGACCAGACGCGATCGTGGGCTCGCCTTGCCAGGATTGCCGAACTGCGAGCCCACCTCGTGCCCGAAATCGCAAATATGGGGTCATGATGAGCTTGGCCTCATCGCCGGCCGCGCGGATGCCTTGGCGATCATCGAAAAACGTGTCGGCGCAGCGATCGATTGGAAGTCCGAAACTGCATACGCCGACTGAGATTCGTTTATCTGCGATCAAGTTCCTCGTAATTTCGCCGCGTCAACGACTCTGATTGCGCGTGGACGGACTCCGATGGAATAGACCCAACAGCGGCCTCCGACGCCCGTAGTTTAGCCTTCCGCTGCGACGGCAACGAGCATCGCTTTCGTAGGCTCCCGATACAGGTCATAGGAGAGAGCGTAGCGGTGGTCAGCCAACCATATTTCGTCATGTCTGAATGTCGCCCGCTCGATCATCATTCGGACTTGCTGAGGATCTCTTAGCTGCCGCAAAAGGTCAGCTGGTGTTGGCCTCTCATTTTCCCAAAGCCGATGAGTCGCTGTGCGTCGAAGTTTTGAACCTCGGACGGGTGAAGACGAAACCGAATGAAAACTGGGACTTTCGAAAAACCGCGTGAGACTGGACCAGTCGCTCACATACACACCATGGCCTGGATCCGGCTCGGAGTAAGGGAAGGCGTATAGCAAGACCGGAACAACCGTCTTGGAAGCGGGATCGACGCCGCCAGCAGCTATGACCATTTCAGGATGCCGCCTGATGCCATCGACCTGTCGCAGAATTTGCTCGACATGCTTCTGTTTGGACCTTTCGAAATTAAACGCGGCAACGGGGGAGGCCTCCGAGAGCCACTCATTCTTGCACTCAAATAGGAATAAATGGTCCTCCCAGGCGACGAGAGCATCTATTTGGTAAGAGGCTTTTCTCTCGTTCACAGTGAACGTGTGAAAGCCCAAACTTCTGAAGAACTCAATGACATGCCGTTCGAAGCTGCCTCCCTTGGCTGCGAACGATTCCCCGAGGCTACCGAGGTTTGAGAGGATGATACGAGTGAGATCTGCGTCAGCTGCTGCTGGCGTAAACAGGAGCCGCCGGCCGTCGGTGATCTGCACCACCGGACAATCAAAGAGGTCATCACTATTCATCCGCAGTGTGACCGAGGCTACAAAGGTCGGGACAGCAGCTTTCGGCAGCCCGGCTCCGCAAAGGCGCGTCTCAAGTTCTCCCTCGGCAAACATCAGTAGCGAGCGCGATCGAGGCGTGGAGTTTCGCTCCCGCGCATCGGTGGCGAGACTGTTCAGCGTAGCGTAGCCGCGAAGCCATTCGGCGATCGTGAGGCCTTGGAAACGTTGCCCGTCACGAAATGGATCAGGCGAGAGAAGACCAAGAAGCGCCTTGAACGCTGCCCTCTCCTGCAATGAAACAAACCCCTCCGGGGCTAGCGCGGCTGCGTTATCGATCCCTGCGAAGCCGCGGTTTGTCTCCTCGAACCATGCAGAGGTGACCTGCCTATGGAGGAAATCCCTAAAGCGTTCGTTTGCGACCCAATCGAGAAGTTCAACCTGGGAGTTCGGCCGAAATTCCCGAATGACCTCGATGGTGGGCGCCACGCTTGGCGGCAGATGCGGGGGGCGGATTTCCCTCAACTCGCCGCCCCGGAAGCGACGTCGTTCTTCGACTCGTTTCCAACGTCTGAAGGCGCCCGCACATAGCAAGCTCGTGCCCGCCTTGAATATTTCCTCTTCAGTAGCGTCACCCGGCGGGGGGATTTTGAGCGGTGTTGCGCTGGGGCTCGAATCCATTCGGCCGGCAAGCAACCGTAGTGCGGCCCCAACATGACCAACATAAGCCGCAAGCGCGCCGTCAGCGTCGAATTGACGTCCCTCGCGATCGATCGCGATGATCTGGTCCCCAAGGACGGGCTGCTTTTCCAGACCCCGCGCCACACTGTCCCTGAGGTCATCGAGATCAAATGCCGCCCTCTCCATCACCGCGATGAGCTGTCGTTCCGGTGGTAACGCCGAAATCGCCGCCGTCCGCAGACCGTACGCGACATCGCGGTAACCGGCTTCGATCAGCCGAATGAGTTCACGAAAAGCCGCAGCTCGGGCATGTCCCCGTCTGCCGACCCGCTCGGTGATAGATTCTGCCACGGAGTCCAAAAAGGAATCCCTACCCGCCTCGCGCAATGGGTTCTCGGCACGGAAGAAAAGTTGCGAACACCTTGCCATCAACCCGAAGAGATCGTTCAGCTCGTGTTTGGTTAAACGGACCCCATCAAGTTGAGCTTTGAGGTCAACGCTCGACATAGCATTGATAGCTTTGATCACGGCGGAACGATCAAGGCTTTTCGTTTTAGATTTCATCGCTCTCGTGCTTCCAAGGCGCTTTTTCGTCCGCTTCGGCTCCGATGTCCTCTTGGACGCCGGCAAAGTCTGGCATGATGTCGCCCGCCAGCAGTCTCTCCTTCGACAGCAGCCCGGCATCCTCGAGTGCCTCGAAATCCGGCAGGTCGCGCAGCGTGTCGAGACCGAACTCCAGCAGGAATTCTTTGGTCGTCACGTAGGTGTAGGGCGCGCCGGGCGTCGGGCTGCGCGGACCGGACGCAATCAGCTTCGCGCCGCGCAGATGACCAATAAAATCGCGGCTGATCTCCTTGCCGAAGAAAGACGACAACTCGGCGCGGGTGATCGGCTGGAAGTAGCCGATGCACATCAGCACCAGCACCTCTGACTGCGTCAGGTCTGCCGCGCGCTCGTTACCGCCGACTGCACTGCGGATGGCGTCTGCATAGGCAGGCCGGGTCAGGTGCTTCCAGCCACCGGCGACGGCGACGAGGTCATAGGGCCGGCCGCGCAGTTCTTCGCGGATGTCATCGATCAAAAGGTCGATGCTGCAGTTTTTGCCGACGATCCGCGCCAGAGTCTCGCGGCCGACCGGCTCGCTGGCAGCAAAGATTGTGGCCTCGACGCGATGCATCCATTCGCGCCAGCGCGCCTCCGGCGGCAGGTGGTCCAGCTCCCGGTCGAACAGCTGGTCAGCTGATTGACGATCATCTGACCGGCTTCCCCCTCGCCTGCGCACTGCCTCGGCCATGGTCTCAGAGTCCGTAAATGCGGAAGGTCGATCGACCTGACAATTCGCGCACGGCGCCGAGCTCGACCAGCCGGTCGAACAGGCGGCGCAGCCCACGGTCGCTCATGCCTGAGATCTTTTCCGAGGCAACGATCGCATCGTCAGACAGGAGCTTGTCGACAACAGCGTCCGCTGCCTTGGCCCTGAGTTTCGGCGCAACGGCAAGCAGCCGGTCCGCGCGGCGCTCGAGCTCCGCGGAAAGATCAATAGCGCGCAGCGCGGCGCGCGCCTGCGCGGCAAGCAGACTTTTGGCACGTTCAGGATTTGTCTCAATGCCTGTCGCCGCAGAGCCGGCTGCCGATCGGCGCGGGCGGGCGCTTGCGCCCAAGGCCGCTTCAGCGCCCAGCAGCGGCACCGCATGTGCCCAGCCCAGCCGCTGCGCCAGCAGGGCGTCGGCGAGCCAGCATCCGAAGACTCGTGCGAAACCATATCTTTCGGCCGCCGTGAACACGCCGGTCAGCATGCCGACCATTCCGATACCTGCGGAAAGCTGTCGAAGATCGTCCGCCAGGTCGCTGACCACCTCGTCGTCGCGGCGGAGACCGAGGTCATCCAGCACCGCGCCGATGCTCGTCTCGGTCAGCAGTTTCTCGGCAGGCGTGCCGGCCAGCCGGCGCCAAGCCAGCAGCATCGATCCGGCGGGACCGACGGACAAAAAATCGCCCGGCCGTGTGAGCAGCACGGCGTCGCGCAGCGCGCTTTCATCCTCGACGCGGCCGGCCTGCCTCGCCGTTACCGCGGCAGCCGTTAGCGCCAGGCGCTGCCGCCAGGCACCGGCCCATCGCCCTTGGCGGCGAACCACCGCGTCAAGCGCGCCGATGGCAGCGCCCGCTGTGAGCGCGACGTCCTCAACGTCTTTGCTCGCAAGGCTTTGCGCATCCGGGATGGCGCGGCGCAGCCAGGCCGGCACGGTTGCCATCGGCGCGGTCGAAGGGGCACCGCCAAGCGTGGCGTAGTGGCGCGGAGAGGGTTTGGGACGCAGAATCATCGCAAACACGATGAATCATGGCGGCGCTTTTGGCAACAAAAATGGACAATAAGCGCTGTGCCTGTCGTGCTGATAGAATGAATGATAATCTTGCATTATCGTTCCTAATTGACAGAAATCAAAAGATTAGGTAGAAATTGCCAAAAAGGTAGAAATTCGGAGCCTCTCGTGTCCCTGAATATCAAAAACCCGGCCACCGTCGCTCTCGCCGACGAACTCGCGCACCGCCAGGGTATCAGCAAGACTGCAGCCATTCACCAGGCGCTGAGCGAGCGGCTGCATCGAATGGGTTACGGTGACGTGGCCCAGGAGCGCCTGCTCGGCGAGTTGCGGGCGATCCGGGAAAGAGTGGCGCGATTGCCGGAACTCGATCATCGCAGTGACGAAGAGATCGTCGGCTATGACGAGCACGGCATTCCGAACTGATGGTGATCGACACCTCCGCCATCGTCGCGATCCTGCGCAACGAACCAGATGCCTTGAGGCTTGAGAAGGCGCTCGTCACCAACCAAATCCGCCTGGTCCCTGCAACCTGTGTGCTCGAGGCGCGCATGGTGCTGGTCAGCCGGCGCGGTGAGCATGCGTTGGCCGAGATCGATCTGTGGCTGCGCAAAATCGAGGCCGACATCATCGCCGTGGATGCCGATCTCGTCGATGTGGCAACGCAGGCTTGGCTCACCTACGGCAAAGGCCGCCACCCGGCCGCCCTGAATTTTTTGCCGATTGCCTTTCCTACGCGTTGGCCAAACGGGCGGATGAGCCCTTGCTCTTTATCGGCAATGACTTTTCCCAGACGGATATCGAGGCAGCATAACGATGGCTGGCGACGGTGCGGGATCAACTGCAGCGCCCCGAGGGGACGATCTTCCCGACATCATCGATGTCGTGATGGAAATGGGACAGCATCCACAGGAGGGCGAAAAATCCCCCTCCCCTCCCCTGCCGCCTATGCACTCACGGGGACATGGTAGCCTTCCCGGCCATCTGGAAGAGCTTGCCGGCCACGCCCGCGACTATGTCAAGGCGGCCAGCTCGGCCAATACACGGCGCGCCTACGCCGCCGACTGGAAGCATTTTTGCGCCTGGGCGCGCCGGCAGGGTCTGGAAGTGCTCCCACCTGATCCGCAGACCCTCGGGCTCTACATCACCGCCTGCGCGTCCGGAAAGGTAACAAGGGAGAAAAAACCAAACTCTGTGGCGACGATCGAGCGTCGCCTTTCGTCACTGTCCTGGAACTTTTCGCAGCGAGGCGAACCGCTGGACCGCAAGGACCGCCACATCGCAACGGTCATGGCCGGCATCCGCAACACCCACGCCTCCCCTCCCCGGCAGAAGGAAGCGATCCTGCCCGAGGATCTGATCGCCATGCTCGAGACCCTCGACCGCGGCACGCTGCGTGGTCTGCGCGACCGCGCCATGCTGCTTTTGGGTTTCGCCGGCGGCCTTCGCCGATCCGAAATCGTCGGCCTGGACGTCGGCAGGGATCAGACCGAGGACGGACGCGGCTGGGTCGAGATTTTTGCCGATAAGGGTCTGCTTGTCACATTGCGCGGCAAAACCGGCTGGCGCGAGGTCGAAATCGGCCGCGGCTCCTCCGACGGCACCTGCCCTGTGGTCGCTCTGCAGACCTGGCTAAGACTGGCGCGCATTGCGCACGGACCGCTGTTCCGGCGCGTTGCTGGTCAAGGCAGAGCCGTCGGTGCCGATCGCTTGAACGACCAGGAGGTCGCACGCCTGGTCAAGCGCGCGGCCCTGGCCGCCGGCGTGCGCGGCGATCTGTCGGAGGGCGAACGGGCCAAGAAATTCGCCGGCCACTCACTGCGCGCCGGCCTCGCGTCCTCGGCCGAGGTCGATGAGCGCTATGTGCAACAGCAGCTCGGTCACGCCTCGGCCGAGATGACTCGAAAGTATCAGCGCCGGCGCGATCGTTTCCGCGTCAATCTCACCAAGGCGTCCGGGCTCTGAAAAGCCCCCTCCCCTGCCCCGTTTTGTCCGCTGGGATGAGGCGGTCAGATCTCAGGCGATAACAATACCTCCTCGAGCACAGCGAGCGCTCCAGACTATCGGCGGCCGACGCTTCGTAGTCAGGCATGATCATCAACTGCGTTATGGCACGGCCCACAAATTCCGGGTTTAGCTTTTCCAACCGATCCTTGGTCCGGGAGACCTGTTCCGGGAATGCGCGCAGATTGAAGCGAACAAATGACGAGGTCTCTTATCCCCGACACGAATAGCTCGCGATCTCATCGGGATTTCCCTTACCGTCATAGGCAGCTTGAGTGGGATAAGCGCAGATCGGCTGGTGCTTGCCAGGGAATGCCTTGCTGCCAGCCGCGAGAGAGTCCGGAGCCTTGTCTTGGTTTATCCAGCCCTCGATGGCGGCCAAAGGATCAAAGTCGTCGAAGGCTTGGCCATCGCCGCAGTGGGTCATCCCCGGGATTATGAACATGCGCACGAAACGGCGAGTCGCTTCCAAATCGCCGCCGCCTGTGACCTCGACGACTTGCTTGTACCAGCGCACCAGATCGTTGGCCGAGAAGACCGGATCGGAAAGTCCCTGAAACAAGAGCAGCTTTCCACCGTGGGCAGCGAAGCTGGCGAGATACGTGCCGGTCGCATCATTGAGCTTGGCCGTATCCGCAACGCGTGCCGGATCCTTGTCGAAGTCGAACTTCAGGGGGTCAAAATTCGGCGCCGGGGGCGTCATGAAGTAGTATTGAAGCGAGCGGGCTCCCAGAACGATGTTGTTTGCATCCGACTGGGAAGTGGGGGATTTGCCCAGCTTCCACATTCTCCAGTCCGCGCCCGCAACGCCCGTATCATATGGCCAATCGCTGTAAAGCTTTTCGCCATCGGAGCTTTCCGGACCCGCGAACGCGCGGCTCATGGCCTGCACTTGACCAGCCGTGAGGCAGCTGTCCGTCTTATCGCCTTGGCAGGACAGGACCTTTGGGTCGAACCGGCACTGCTGCCAGGCGTTGATGACGCCATCCTCAATGCCATCGCGGGCATCACAGGCAGCGAGAACCGCGTTGGCGACGAGGTTCAGATCCTGCTGGGAGAAGGCGCGGGATAGAATGGGATGGCCGGCCTCATCCTTGGGAGCGATGCTCATGTACTCGCGAGTATCCCAGGCTTGGGCAATGTTGGCGGCACTGAGACGAAAACCCGGGCTACCTGCAACAATCCCGTCGAACTCGAGCGGATATCGCTGAGCCGCTATCAACGCCTCACGACCGCCATTCGAGCATCCCATGAACACCGACTTTTTCGGAGCCGCCCCATAGAACTTGGCCACCACCTGCTTCGAGACCGAAGTGACTTTGCCAATGGAGGCGTACGCAAAATCAATGCGTGCGGCTTGATCGACCCCGAAAGCCGGATCGGGGCTTGGGTGCCCGCCATCCATGCTTACAACAGCGTAGCCGCGCAAGAGCCCGGGAGCCGCGGTCGAGTTCCGGCAAGGAATGGTCCCGACGGCCGGCGCCAGGAAGCCATCAACTGCGCCGCCGCCCTGGAAAAGGAACATGTCGTTCCAGGTCGTCGGAAGACGCACCTCAAACCGGGTGCCATATGATTGACCATCGACCCCCTGGCGTTTCCCGATAACACCTCGGACAAGGCAGTGCCCGCCCACTTTTACCGCCTGAGGCGAGGCGCCGGTGAATGCAGTGAAGGGATCTGCGGGGATCTCCTGCGGCTTTTGAAGGCTAGCCTCGGTAAAGATCACGCTTGGAATTGTGAGCTTGGCGATGGACCGGCACGCCTGATCCGACGCGTTTGCCGCCAGTGCAGGCGCACATACACATATGATCGCCAAAATCAGTGCCAGGGTGCACCCGCGGTCCCGCAGCTTGAGCCCGTTAGCCAAGAACATACCCATCCTCCCTGGATGCCCCGATAGCCCGAAAGCTGATCGCATTGGTAGCTAGTTGTGAGCTTTCAGAAGGTTATCCATCCGGTCCGAACCGGGAAAGCTGAGGTTGTCGAAGCTTCAGTGATTCCAGTGGGACCGGATGAACATCCATAAGAGTACCCGTGTGACGCCGCTCGGTCGAGAGCGAATTGTAATGCAGGTCGAGAGCGGACAGACGCCTGAGGCCGTCGCCAAAGCCGCAGGCGTCTGCCCGCGGACGGTTCGCAAATGGCTCGACCGGTATCGCGCCGAGGAAATGCCAGGATTGCGGGATCGCTCATCTCGCCCTCATCGGCTGCGCCGGCCGACGCCTCAGGCGGTTATTGAGACGATCGAGCGGCGCGGTACCCGTGATCTGCGGGATTGGCTTTTCGATCAGGCTGAAGATGCCAGATCGAACGAGGACCTTGCTCGCGTTTTGTCGCGCGGTGGAGGGAGACTTTGACTATCTTGCCAGCCGTGTCGACAATCGAGCGCTTGTGCGCGGACGCCCTGGTCGACGCCGAGCGCCGGATCGAAACGCGGATTGCGGAAAAGCTGGATGCTGGTGCGCGCGAGCGGTTGGATGGGCTTCTGACCGAAATGTTGGCCGGTAACATAAGCCGCTTCATCTTGCTTCGCAAGTTCGAGCTCGGCAACAATTCCGCGGCGGCAAACCGGCTGCTTGACCGACTGGAGTTCCTGCGCGGTGGGTCTTGATCCGCAAGTGCTCGCCGGCATCCGCAACACCGCATCGCTCGCCTGCGTCGGCAGGGTGAGCGCTATTTCACCGATGGCTTGCGCGATATCAGCTCGGATCGACGCTGGGCGATCCTTGCCGTTTGCGCCGTGGAATGGGAGGCGGCGGTCGCCGATGCCGTGGTCGAGACCCATGACCGGATCGTAAGGAAGACCTGGCGAGAGACTAAGGAGGAAACGGGCTTGACGCTGCAGAGGCTCTATTCGGCCGACATATGCGAGCAATTCTATGAAGCGGACCGCGACGCCATTAGCCTCCTGCCGGTTTTCGTGGGTTTCGCGGGGTCGACAGAGACGGTGCGACTGAATGCCGAACACAGCGAGTTTCAGTGGGTCCCCTTCGATCAAGCGGTCAACATGGTTCCGTTTGCCGGGCAGCGGAACGTGCTCAGGCACGTCCAGAAAGAGTTCGTCGAGCAAGAGCCAAATCGCTGGCTGTTAATTCATCCGCCACGCTAGGCAGCCGGGACGACGCGAGCGGCCGATTCCCACCCCTCCGGGCCGTCAGGGAAGGTGGAAAATCGACCCAAAGCGTCCTCCAAGCGGCGAATTTCGAAGTAAGTTTTTCCGCCTTGCTGGAACCCTGCACCTTCATAGAAGGCGGGCAAGATGGCGGTGGCCCGATTCCTTCGCAACCTGATCGCGACCGTGCCCTATGCCATCCATACCATTCTGACCGACAACGGCATTCAGTTCACCAACCGGACCTGCGAGCGGCATGCCCTTCAGCACATCTTCGACGGCATCTGCGACGAACATGGCATCGAGCACCGGCTCACAAAGATCAACCATCCCTGGGCGAACGGCCAGGTCGAGCGGATGAATCGGACCATCAAGGACGCCACCGTCAAGCGTCGGGTGCAATTCCGCATAGGCGAATTTCGACGTCCGATCGATGGCCACGAAAAGGCGCAGCTTGCCCTCGGCGGTCTGCACCTCGGCGAGGTCGATATGGAAATAGCCGAGCGGATAAGCGTTGAACTTCTTCCTGGCCGGCTTGTCGGCGTCCTGCGGCAGCCGCGAAATGCCATGGCGCTGAAGGCAGCGATGCAACGACGAGCGCGTCAGATGCGGGATCGAGGGCTGTAGGGCATAGATGCAATCATCCAGCGCCAGCAACGTGTGCTTGCGAAAGGCGACGATCACCGCTTCCTCTTCGAGCGACAGCACTGTCGATCTTGGTTTCTTCGGGCCGGTGGGAAGATCGGCGGTCGAGGTCCGGTTCCTCCACTTTCTAACGGTCTTCTGATCGATGCCGTAGCGCTTGGCCAGCGCTCTCAGGCTCTCTTCACTATGCTGTATCGCTCGACGGACTGCCTCTGTCGTCGTGGCGCGGCGGTGTAGAACCTGTCCCATAGCGCATCCTTTGATTCGGACGGCAATGATGCGCCATTAAAGTCCGGGATCAAACAGCTAGGTACTACCACCGGGCATGCCTCGCCCTGGTGCCAAGCTTTTGAAATGTACCATGAGCGGAATTTTGCCTCGGTAGGGTGCAGTGGCGAATGCGGCCTTTTCGGGAACGATTTCCTGCCAGTCCCAATTCAATTGGTATCCTCGCAAATAATGCGTCCGATTCCACAGCTAGCGTTGCAGAACTGGAAAACCTCGCGCGCAGCGTCGACCACCGACGCGTACCTGTTCAACTCGTTGCGCAGGTCGACAAGGAAAATGCGGTCGCCGCCAATGCCGATCACATCAAAGGAAACGGCCCGCCCATTGCCGCATGGAAGCGTGACAATGCTCACTGCTCGACCTCCTACATGTTAATGATATAGTAGCCAAGCACCCACCCGGCCAGTTTGCTGCCTTTGCCCGGCTCTAACTACCCCCTGAGGAATGTCTCTCGACATTCCTCAGGAACTCGACGCGAATGTCTGCACTATCCGGTGGGCTCAACAGGTGAACGCAACACACTAGTCTTTTGTCAAAGATGGAGTGTGGGGCATGAAGCAGCGACGTCGCATCTATTACTCTGCAGCTCAGCGGTCTGAGATTTGGGATCATTGGCAGGCTGGCGAGTCGATGAGTTCGATCGGGCGACGATTTGATCGGGAGTCCTCGTCGGTCTTTTCGGTGATCTCGCCGACAGGCGGAATTCGTCCGGCCGCTCGGAAACGGGCAAGCCAAGCGCTCAGTCTTAGTGAGCGGGAGGAGATTTCCAGAGGGCTGAGTACCTTCTGTTCGCTGCGTTCGATTGCTCGCCGGTTGGGTCGCTCGCCATCCACGATCAGTCGTGAAGTCCGGCGCAATGGTGGTCCGGATAGGTATCGGGCCGCACGGTCCGATCAGGCTGCCTGGCGGCGGCCCTGCGCCCTAAACTCTGCAAGCTGGCTTGCCGCCCGTTTCTGAGCCGGACAGTATCGGCCAAGCTGCAGCGGAAATGGTCGCCCGAGCAAATTGCCGGCTGGCTCAGGCGCACCTACCCAGGGGAGCCGCATAATCACGTGTCACATGAGACAATCTATCGAAGCCTGTTCATCCAGGCGCGTGGGGTGCTGAAAAAGGAACTGCTTGAGCATCTTAGGGCCAAAGCGCACCATTCGTCGCTCCAAACACGCCAGCCTGAAGCGGAACGGGCTCGGCCAGATCAAGGATGCGGTCTCTATCAGCGAAAGGCCTGCATCCGTTGAAGATCGTGCCGTCCCCGGCCATTGGGAGGGTGACCTGATCGGTGGATCTAGGAACAGCTATGTTGCGACGCTGGTCGAGCGTCACTCGCGCTATGTGATGCTGGTCAAGGTCGCCAACAAGGATACCGAAAGCGTCGTCTCGGCACTGATCAAACAGGCACGGAAACTCCCCGGCGAACTGTACCAGTCGTTGACCTGGGACCGAGGCAAAGAGCTCGCCGATCACCAGCGCCTGACCTTGGCCTCCGACGTCGAGGTCTACTTCTGTGATCCGCGGTCGCCGTGGCAGCGCGGCTCCAACGAAAACACCAACCGATTACTGCGCCAATATCTGCCGCGCGGAACCGATCTATCCCTGCACAGCCAGACTAAGCTCAGCGCGATCGCACGGCAGCTCAATGAGAGGCCGCGAAAGACCTTGCTTTATCAAACCCCAGCTGAAAAGTTCGCGGAGTGTGTTGCAGGGATCAGTTGAACCCACCCCGCTAAGCGGGCAGAATTTCTGCGACAGCATTTGCTGAAACCCTACTTTACAACAGTGTGGCGCTTCCGGCCGAGCGAAAGCCGGATCGGGAGGTCTTGGGACGATATCATTGTAT